>NZ_RZPG01000009.1:98341-234126 GCF_004022765.1 Mesorhizobium sp. M6A.T.Cr.TU.014.01.1.1 | reverse complement strand
GCCAGACCGTCCGCCAGACTCAACTGACCCAAAACACGATCCGCCATCCCGAATCTCCCTGCTCCAACCTTCACCACAGAATCACCGTTCGGCTTCTGTGCAAAGGTCTCACAGGGGGAGAAGGAAAAGCTCCCCGCCTCCGCCGACACAGGACGGACAACTGCCACCGGTATCAATTCTGCGGATGATGACCCGAGACCTCGGCGCCCGCGGCCGGCGGCAGCGCCAGGAAGCGGAACGAGGCCGCGAGCCCGATTGCGCCGATCGCCAGGAAGGCGAGGCGGAAGTCGACAAGGTCGAGCGCCGGACCGCTTCTCGCGATCTGCGACAGGTTGAGCAGCGCCGCCGCGACCGCCACGCCGAACAGCATCGCCACCTGCTGCAGCATGCTGGACAGCGTCGCCGCCGAACTGCGCTGCGACAGGGCGACGTCGGCGAAGGCCAGCGTGTTGAGGGCGGTGAACTGCATCGAACGCGTCAGTCCGGCAATCAGCATCAGCGCCACCACCAGCGCTTGCGGCGTCTGCGGCGAGATCGCCGCGCAGGCCATGATCGACAGGGATGCGATCACGCCGTTGATGATCAAAACCGAACGGAAACCGAAGCGCCTCAGCGTCGGCGTCGTCACCGTCTTCATGCCGAGATTGCCGAGGAAATAGGCGAGGATCAGCATGCCGGCATCCACCGGGCTCAGCCCGAAGCCGACCTGGAACAGCAGCGGCAGCAGGAACGGCGTCGCGTTGATGGCGATCCGGAAAATGGTGCCGGCCGACAGCGTCGATAGGGCGAAAGTCTGCACCTTGAACGCTGTGAGATCGAGCAGCGGATTTTTTGCACGCGCCAGATGCCGCACCGCCAGCCAGCCGACCAAGATGCCGGCGACAAGCAGCACTACGGTCGGCAAGGCGCCGTCTTCCGCATGCGCGATGCGTTCGAGACCGTAAAGCAGGCAAGCAAGCCCGACAGAGGTCAAAAAGAAACCTGGCCAGTCGAGCGGTTTGCTCTCGGACTCGCGGTCGCCCGGAATGAAGCGGGCGACCAGCGCCAGGCCGGCCACGCCGAGCGGGATGTTGATGAAGAAATTCCAGTGCCAGGACAGATAGGTGGTGATGAAGCCGCCGAGCACCGGCCCGACCACCGGCGCGAACAGCGCCGGCCAGGTGATCAGCGCCGTGGCGTTGAGCAGCTCGGACTTCGGTGCGTTGCGCAGCACCAGGATACGGCCGACCGGCGTCATCAGCGCACTGCCCAGGCCCTGCACGGCACGTGCGGCGACGAACTGGGTCAGGTTCTGCGAGACGCCGCAGGCGATCGAGGCCAGCGTGAACAGCGCGATCGCCACGAGGAAGACGTTGCGCGCGCCAAAGCGGTCGGCGAGCCAGCCCGACAGCGGCACGAACACCGCCATGGTCAGCATATAGACGGTGATGCCGATGCTCATCGCCACCGCCGGCACGCCGAAAGATTCTCCCATCTGCGGCAGCGATGTCGAGATGATCGTCGAATCCAGAAGCTGCATGAAGAAGGCAACGGCGACGATCAGCGCCACGCGACGCGCCTGTGTCGCGCTTTCGGGCAAGGCTTCGTTTTCGGGAATGGCGGTCATGCGCAGAACTGTACGAGAGTTTTTCCCGTGCCACTGGGAACCAGGCAATTGTCCGGCAAATCGATGACGCACCGGTTTGAACAGCATTTGGGCGGCGCCGTCCAGACATGGCCCAACAAACTTTCGTGTCGTATCGCGACCTGTTATGCGATGACTGAACCTCGCCATCGAACCTCTTCTGACTTAGGAATTGTGTGCGCATGAAGCCCATCTACATCGATTATCTCAACGCCCTCGATATCGAAGCGCTTGATATGACCGATGCGGAAATCATCGAAGCGGTCGAGGCCGGCCTGGTGGCGCAAGGCAACGGTCAGACGGTGATCGAGCCGCGCGTCCATCTCGAGCCGGACTCGTCCTTCAACGGCCATTTCAACGTCCTGCGCGGCTACGTCGCGCCGCTCGATGCGGCCGGCGTCAAGATCGTCGGCGACTATGTCGACAATTACCTGCACGGCCTGCCGTCGGAATTCGGCATCCTCAACCTGTTCGATCCGCGCACCGGCACGCCGCGTGCCATCCTCGATGCCACCGTGATCACCGATATGCGCACCGGCGCCGTCACCGCCATCGGCGCAAAACATCTGGCGAAAAAGACATCGAAGATCCTCGGCCATGTCGGCGCGCGCGGCACCGCGTACTGGAACGTGCGCCTGCTCGACCATCTCTTCGATTTCGACGAGATCCGCGTTCATTCGCGCCGGCCCGAAAGCCGCGACGGCTTTGCCGCAAAGCTATCCGCCGATCTCGGCAAGAAGGTCACGGCGGTCACCGACTGGCGCGCTTGCGTCGAAGGAGCCGACATCGTCGTCGAGGCCTCGCGGCTGCTGGAACCGCAGCCGTTGCTGAGGACGCAATGGATAAAGCCCGGCGCGCTGGTGATGCCCTACGGCACGATGAGCGCGGTGGAATTGTCGCTGACCGACATCATGGCCAAGATCGTCGTCGACGACTGGGGCCAGTGCAAGGACGGCAAATTCGGCTCGCTGCGCGCCCACGTCGAGACCGGACGTCTGAGCGAACAGACGCTGTACGCCGAGCTTGGCCAGATCGCCGCCGGCCTCAAGCCGGGGCGTGAGAGCGACGACGAGACGATCCTGTTCTGGCATCGCGGCCTGTCGCTCTCCGACATCGCGCTGGGCAAGGCGATGCTGGCCAAGGCGCAGGCACAAGGCATCGGCCAGCGGCTGCGCTTCGCATGAGTGCGCTCATCCTCACCGGGGCCGACGTCAGGGTCGAGGATGTCGCGGCGGTTGCCCGCGACGGACGCAAGGTCGAGGTGGCGTCTGTCGTCCGCGAGAGGCTGGACAGAGCGCGAAAAGTGCTCGACCGCGCCGCCGCCTCCGGCCAGCAGATCTACGGGCTCAACACCGGGCTCGGCGCCAATCTCGGCACGTCGGTCAGCGGCGACGCCAGCGCCTTCCAGCGCCAATTGCTGGAAGGGCGTAGTGGTGCGGTGGGTGACGCGCTGCCGCAAGACATCGTGCGGGCGACGATGCTTGCCCGCGCGGCGATGTTTTCGGCCGGCGGTTCAGGCATTTCATCGGAGGTTTTCGTCGCACTCATCGACGCGCTCAATGCCGGCGTGCATCCCGTGATGCCGTCGCTGGGCTCGATCGGCGACAGCGACCTTGTGCTGATGGCAACGCTTGGCCGCATGCTGACCGGCGACGGCGAAGCCGACTTTCAGGGCCGGCGCGTGCCGGCGGCCAAGGCGCTGGCAATGGCGCGCCTCGCCCCCGCCAGCCTCGCCCCCAAGGACGGGCTGTCGCTGATAAGCGCCTTGGCGGTGTCCGCCGGCAGCGGCGCGCTGGCGGTGGCCGACGCACTGTCCGCCTTCGCACAACAACAGCAGGCGGGCGCGTTGACCATGGAAGGCATCGGCGCCAACCAGACGATCCTCGATCCGCGCTTGCAGGCGGCGCGACCGGCCGCTGGCCAGCAGCGGGCCGCGCAAGGCTTGCGCGATCTGCTGGCCCGCGACAAGGCGCCGATGCCGACGACCTTGCAGGACCCGCTGTCGATCCGCTGCATGCCATCGATCCATGGCGCACTGTTGCAGGCAATCGATCAGGCCAGGCAAGCCGTCGAGATCGAGCTCAACGCCGCCGCCGACAACCCGCTGGTACTGGGCGATGACGACATGGTGCTGTCGACCGGCAATTTCCACACCCCGTCGCTGTCACTGGCCTTCGAGACGCTTGGCCTCGCCATCGCTCAATGTGCGGCTGCCTGTGCTGCTCGCTTCGTCCAACTCACCAGTTCAGGCCGCAACGGCCTGCCCAAATATCTGTCGCCGGTCGGCGGTGCTTCGGCCGGTTTCGTGCCGCTGCAAAAGACGGTGAGCGCGATCCTCGTCGCCATCCGCCACAAGGCCAATCCGGTGATGCTCGATTTCCTCTCGGTCTCGGAAGGCGTCGAGGACCATGCGACGCAAGCACCGCTGGCCGTCTCCAAATGCGCCGAGATGATCGTGCTGTGGCAGCGGCTGATCGCCTTCGAGCTGATGGCCGCCGCACAGGCCGTAGACCTGCGCAACGGGCTGAACCTGGCGCCAGCGACCGCCGCGATTCATGCGGCAGTCCGCACGCTCGTCCTGCCGCTCAACGAGGACAGGCCCCAAGGTATCGATGCCGAGGCGATTTACGCAGCGCTCACCAGTGGATCGTGGCAGGCGTAGCGCCGAACGACCGCTCGTCAAAAGACGATTGTCTTGTGGCCGTTGAGCATGACGCGGGCCTCAAGATGCAATTTGACGGCCCGCGCCAGCACGCGGCTTTCAATGTCGCGGCCGACGGCCACGAAATCCTCCGCGCTCATCGCATGGGTGACGCGCTCGGTTTCCTGTTCAATGATCGGGCCTTCGTCGAGATCGGATGTCACGTAATGCGCTGTCGCGCCGATCAGCTTGACGCCGCGGTCGAAGGCCTGGTGATACGGCTTTGCGCCCTTGAAGCTTGGCAGGAAGGAATGGTGGATGTTGATCGCCCGCCCGTAAAGCCGGTCGGATAGTCCCTTCGAAAACACCTGCATGTAGCGCGCCAGGACGACGAGCTCGGACCCCGTCTCCTGCACCAGGTCCAGCAGCTTCTGCTCCTGTTCGGCCTTGTTTTCCCTGGTCGTGGGCCAATGGTGGTAGGGGATGCCTTCCATCTCGGCGAAGCGCCGGGCGTCTTCATGATTGGAGACGACGGCGGCGACCTGTGCATTCAGCCAGCCGACCCTGATCTGGTAAAGCAGATGGAGAAGCGCATGGTCGAACTTCGAAACCATGACGATGATCTTCGGGCGACGAGCCTGATCGAACAGCGCGGTCTTCATCCCGAACCGGTCGACGGACGATTTCAGGGCTCGCTCCAGATCGTCCTTCGTCGAGCCTGCCGGGCTGGTGAAGGCGATCCGCATGAAAAAGCGATTGCTCTGCCGGTCCCAGAACTGGCTGCTTTCGGCGATGTTGGCGCCGTTCGCGGCAAGCTCGGTGGTGACGGCGGCAACGACCCCCGGCCGGTCTTCACACGAAAGAGTGAGAATATGAACCGGCTTCATATCGCCAGTTGCAGCATTGCCGTCAGGTTTCACGCGCCGTCGACCCTTTTCATGAACAGACCGAGTTGGTCCGGGTCCATATGCACCACATGCTTGTCTTCGGGATAGGCCAAGCTGTTCACGTCGGCGACATATTCGGAAAAAGCGGCGATGCGTTCCGCCTGCAGGCGGTCATATTCAGCGGCGAAATTGCGGTAGACCTTGGAATGGCGGGGCATGTGGCCGCGGTTCTGGCCAAGGATGTCGTCGGCGAACAGATACTGCGCGTCGCAGCCGGTGCCCGCTCCCATCGACAGCATGATCAGCGACGTCCGTTCCGAAATCGCCTTGGCCACCTCGACCGGCACCACTTCGATCTCGGCGCCGACAGCACCTGCGGCCTCATACTGCTTGACTGCCTCGAAAATCTGCATGGCGCTGTCGGCGGTCTTGCCGACGGCCTTGAAGCCACCGGTCCAGGTCGCGCGGGATGGAATGAGTCCGACATGGCCGATCACCGGTATATTGTCATCGGCCAGCCGTTTGACGGTGGCATAACCAGCGCTGCAATAGACCGCGTCGGCGCTCGCCTTGTAGAGCCGGAACGCCCAGCGCACGAAATCGTCGGCTGTGCCGATCTCGTAGAAATTGTCGCCCGGCATGGTGAACAGGCTGGGTGCGGCATCGCGGTATTGCGGGTTGAGCACCAGCTCCGGCGGCACCGAGACGATATCGATCCCAGCCCTTTCGGCGGCCTCGGCCTCATCCATCGTCAACACGCGCAGCATGGTCAGTTGCCGCTTGCCCTTCATGGCGCGCAGATCGGCGATCGTGGGTCTTTTACGGCTCATCGAGTTTGGTCCCTTTGTTGCGTGAATGGAAGGCCGGTCAGGCGATCTGGATCATCACCTTACCGGCCTCGACCTTGACCGGGTAGGTCACAAGATTGACGCAGACGGGAGCCCCCTTGGCCTGGCCGGTCTTGTAATTGAAGCGGCCATTGTGCTTGGGGCATTCGATGATGTCGTCCATGACAAGCCCGTCGGCCAGATGGGCCTTCTCATGCGTGCAAAACCCGTCGGTGGCGAAGAATTCGTCGTCAGGGGAACGGTAGATCGCGAAGGTGCGGCCGCCATGGTCGAAGCGGATGACATCCTCTTCTTCGACATCGTCCACGGCGCACGCTTCGACCCAATCGGCCATCTCTACTTCTCCTGAATTTTCTGTAATGCGGCGGGTGTGCAGTGCCTATTCCGCCGCCGCTGACATGTTCACCTCGTGGAACTCGCCACGATAGGGCCGCGCCGTCGGCGGCAGCTCACGCTTGAGGAAATAATCCTCATATCTGAGCTGCCTGAGGAGGACCGGCCAAACCTCGCGATAGGCATGCCACATCGACGGGTTCGGCTCCGGCAAATCGTGCTTGATCAACTCATGCAGCCTGGGCAGCGCATGATAGGGCACCATCGGGAACATGTGATGCTCCACATGGTAGTTCATGTTCCAGTAGATGAAGCGGCTGATTGGATTCATGTATACGGTACGGGTGTTGAGCCGGTGGTCGATCACATTGTCGGCCAGGCCGATGTGCTGCAGCAGGCCGGTCAGCACCATGTGCCAGGTGCCGTAGAGGCGCGGCACGCCGATGAGCACCAACGGCAGCCACGACCGCATAGTGACGGCGAGCGCAATCGTGGCGATGTAGATGGCGACATGCCAGCGCGCAGCGATGACGGCCTTGTGCTGCTCCATCTCGGGAACGTAGCTTTTCTCGTCGGGCGTGAGCCTGCCGAACGCTTGGCGCACCAGCGCCGGAAGCGAATAGCGAAAATCGAGGATACCGGTGAAGGCGAGCGCTGCGCGCAAAAGGTCCGGCGGGCGCATCACGGCGATCTCGGCATCGCGTCCGACGATGATGGTATCGGTGTGGTGTCTGGCATGGCTCCAGCGCCAGGTCACGGGATTGCGCATCAGCATGAAGCTGGCGATCTGGTAGACCACATCATTCATCCAGCGCGTGCGGAAGGCAGTGCCATGGCCGCATTCATGCCAGCGCGAGTCGCTGGAGGAGCCGTACAGCACGCCGTAGACGAAGAAGAACGGCACACACCACCAGGTGCCCCAGAAATAGACGCCACCGGCCGCCGAGCCCAGGATAGCGACGATCCAGATGATCGTGTCGCGGATCGCCGGGCCATCCGACCGTTGCATCAACTCCTTGATTGCCTTGCGGGAGACGTCGGTGTGATACCATTCGGCCGAAGCCAGCCCTGTCTCGATCGCCCCGCGTGTGCTCTCGCCGACCAGGCTGTAGTCGCGCTTCACTGTGCCAGCCATTGTGACCTCCAAATCCTGATGGGCCGCGAGCCCTCCCCGCTCCGACCGGACCCAGCCTCCCAACTGGTGCTTCGCATCGTCCTCGCCAAAATCACGACCTGCCTCCGAGTACCGGAAAATTGCCTGACGGCTGCGGATAATCCTGTTGCGGCTGCCTGGCGATGTCAGCAATCCGGCTTTCGGCCGCCGCAATCTCGCCAGCGCCGTCAAGAATCCGGAACACCGCATTGTAGGAGCGGCTCTCGCCATGCTCCAGCCAGATCATCTCGCCGCGTTCGCGCGCGGCCAGATTGCCGAGCACATGGTGCGTCGACGGCTCGATACCCAGCGCATACTGCCCAGCCTGGAAATTCTGCCACTCATAGGCACAAGGCAACTGGTCCTTGCGGGTAACGACTTCAAGGCCGAGGCCAAGACGGTCGTTGACCACCGCAACCGGCACGTCGCCCTTGGCGTCGGCGCCAAGTTCGTGCTGCCAGACCTGTTCCTTGAAACCCAATTGCGGCGCCGGCACGGTGCGATAGCCGACCTTCTGCGCCTCGTAGCGCTCACCGGCATGCCCGGCCCACACCACGTCCCGGATCGGCGCCAGGTAGCGCGACCCTTCGTCGAGCACCGGATGGCTGACATTGATGTGGTAGAAGTACATATGTGGCGTGCGGTTGAAGCCGTGATTGACCACCCGGTCCGATAGCCGGATCTCGTTGCCGCCGACATCGGCCTCGATCCGCCGCAGCAGATGCAGGTCCTCGCCGAACACTGTCGACTGCTGGACGATGGCCTCGGCCCACAGCACGCAGCGGTCGCCGTCCCAGGCCTCGCCATAACCGGTCAATCGCGCCGGAATGGTGCTGACGCGGCCATGCAGCGAATGGCGCACCGTCTTCTTCGGCGGATAATTGTAGGTGTCGGCCGGCACCTCGTTCATGAACAGAATATGATCGAGACCGCAGGTGAGCAGCAGGCCGGAAAACGACCGGGCCCAAGCCAGCCCCTCCTCGCCTTCGTATTCGTGCAGACCGGGATGGCGAAAGCCGCTCGGCGAATGCCAGCCAATCGCCTGTCCCTTGAAGTCGCAGTCGGCTATATCGAGCGCCCGGTCGACGAGCGCGGTGAAGCGCAATCCCGAGCCGGTGCGGAATTCGAGCATGCGGATGCCGCGCTCGACGCCGTCGCTGAGCGTCATCAGCCGCACGCCGGCGAATTGCGACAGCATGCCCGAGCGCTCCGAAACCTGCCGGCGCGAAAGCGTCTTGCCGTAAAGCTCTACCATATGACGGCCAGTTCCTTCACTTTGCTCTCGTCTCCTTGAGCAGGGCCGACATGTCGGCTCCGGTGATGATGCTTTCCACAGTCAACAGGTCGGTATCGGCGACCGTCTGCTCGGCGACAATCTCGCCGCGACGCATGACGATGATGCGGTCGGCGACCTGGAAGACATGGTGGATATTGTGGGTGATCAAAAGCACCGAATGACCGGCTGCGCGGACCTCCTTGACGAAGCGCAGCACGCCATGTGTTTCCTCGACACCGAGATTATTGGTCGGCTCGTCGAGGATGATGACCTTGGCGGCGAACTGCATGGCCCGCGAAATGGCGATCGACTGGCGCTCGCCACCCGACAGCGTGCTGACCAGCGCATCGGCGTCGAGCTTTTTCGAGATGCCAACGCGCTTCAAAAGCGCCGAGGCGGCGTCGCGCAACTTGGCGAGGTCGAGCGGCGCGAACACGCCCAACCATTTGAGATTGACCGGCTCGCGACCGAGAAACAGATTGCGCGCGATGCTGAGATCCGGCGCCAGCGACGTATCCTGGTGGATGGTCTCGATGCCGAGATCCATCGCGTCGCGCGTCGAGCGGATCGAAACCTTCTGGCCGCGCACATAGATGTCACCGCGGTCGACGGGAAACACGCCGGAGATCGCCTTGATGAGGGTGGATTTGCCGGCGCCATTGTCGCCGAGCAAGGCCACCACCTCGCCCTCATTGAGTGTGAAGGAGGCGCTCTTCAGGGCGCGGACGCTGCCGAAGGATTTTTGCAGATTCTGCAGCCGAAGCACTTCCATCATCAGCTCCTGGCGGCTTTCTTCTGCAGCAAAGCGTGCAGGATGAGCATGGCGAGGATGATGACGCCGACGAAGATGTTGTAGGCGAGCCCCGGCACGCCGATCAGCACAATGCCGTTGCGAATGGCGCGCAGCATCAGCGCGCCGACGATCGTGCCCAGGATCGTGCCGCGCCCGCCGGTCAGCGCCGTGCCGCCGACCACCACCATGGCGATAACTTCCAGCTCGTAGCCGGTGCCGGCCACCGGCGACGCAGCCGAGATGCGGAAGGCGCTGATCATCCCGGCCAGACCCGCCAGCACCGAGGTCAGGATGAACAGCCAGATCTTGACCGCATCGGCCGGCACGCCGCGCGCCACCGCCGCGTTGCGATTGCTGCCGATGGCGCTGATCCAGTTGCCGAGCTTGGCGTAGTGCAGCACGTAGATGGCCAGCAACGACAGGCCGACGAACCACCACAGTGAGGTGTAGAACCGGAACGAGCCGACGTTGAAACTACCGGCCAGCAGCGTCACGAAGAAGCCGGGCTGGTCCCAGGACTTCAGCGGGAAGCCTTGCGTGATGTAGAGCGCTGCCCCGCGCACCACGAGCAGCATCGACAGCGTCACCAGGAAGGAGGAGATACCGATCTTGGTAACGATCATCCCGTTGATGGCCCCGATCGCCACGCACAGCAAGAGCCCGGCCAGCAGCGCCACGCCGATGTCAACCTGGCCGCTCTGCACCAGCAGCATGACAACAACCGGCGCCAGACCGAACACGGCGCCGATCGAAAGGTCGAACTCGCCCGCCGTCAGAAGCAACGTCATGCCGAGGGCGATGATGCCGAGTTCGGGCAGGAACGCCATCATGTTAGAGATGTTGAGCGGCGATAGAAAATTGGCGTCGGCGACGGCGAACACCACCAGCAGCACGACGAGGATGACGAGCGAGGAGAATTGCGGCGAGCGGATCAGGCTCGACCTGCGGTTGGCCCCGGGCATTTCCTCTTCAGCGGCAATTGTCATGACTGCTTGAACCATACCTTGGAGCGACGTCCGCCGCCTGCGCGGCGGACGTCAATTTCCATCACTTGTTGTAGAGTTTCAGGATCGGCTCGACGCTTGTCGCGTCGTAGAGGCTGAAAGTGTGGATGTCGTAGCCGATCGGTTCGCCCGAGGCGGCGAGACCGAGCAGCGCGACCGGCATAAAGCCTTGCGCCGACGGGAACTGCCAGGCGGCCGCGTTGACGAAGCCGGCCTTGACGGCTTCCGCGGTTTCCTTGGAATTGCCCCAGCCGACGACCGGGATCTTGCCGGCCGGCACGCCGGCGCCGTCGAACACCCGCTTGATGCTGGCCGCGACGGAATCGCCGAGCGCAATGATCGCCGGCGGATTGTTTGCCACCATATAGTCGGTCATCTTGGCGATGATGCCGGCTGGATCGGTGCCGCAATCGACCACGTCATATTTGATGCCAAGCGGATCGAACACGCTGGCGATACCTTCGGTCTCGAGCTGCTGATAGCTGGCTCCAGGCACTTCCACCGGTAGGAACACCTTGTCGCCCTGCTTCACCATCTTGTTGTCGACCAGGTACTTGGCCCAAATGGCTCCGGCTTCCTTGAGATCGGCGCCGACATAGGCCTGCCGCCCGGTTGCCGGATCATCGGTGTTGAAGAACACGATCGGGATGCCGGCGGCCTTGGCCGCCTTGACCTCCTCCGTCCACAGGCCGGGCTGCGCCGAAGTCGTGGCGATGCCGTCGGGCTTGGCCGCGAGCGCTGAGTTGAACGCCTCCTTCTGCACCGCCATGTCGCCGCCGCTGAAGGAGATCTTGCAGGTCACCTTGAGCTGGTCGCAGGCCTTGGTGGCGCCGGCATTCCAGTCGAGCCAGAAGGCATCCGACGGGCCGCCATGCGACAGGAGATAGAACGTCTTCTGGCCGTCCTGTGCGAATGCCGGCGAGCCCAACCCTATCCCTGCAAACAAAGTCGCGGCCGCCGCCAGTTTCAATCCGAATTTCAACATTTTCGCTTCCTCCATTATATTTCCTCCCGGTGGAAAGCGCCGCCGCATAGCGGCGACGCAGGACTCCTATCAGAGGCCGTTGGCGCGGAACTTGCCGTCGAGGAATTTCTTGGCGCGCGGCACGTCGTCTTCCGAGAGATGCTCGATAATGACCGGGATGTTCGGGTGCTTTTCGGCAAGCCGCTGCAGATAGAGGTCGTAGTTCAGCGAACCGAGGCCGGGCGCCGGCAGCTCGATCTCGCCGACACCACGGAACGTGTGGCTCTCCAGCGCGTCCTCGTCGCCGATATCGGCGTGCTTCTCCGACTTGTCGCCGCCCGATCGCTTGACGTCCTTGGCGTGTGCGATCTTGATCTTGTCGGTCAGTGTGTCGAACACCTGGTTCAGGATCTGGTCCATCCTGTCGATGTTATGGGTTTCGAAATAGTTGGTCGGATCCATCAACAGGCCGAGGCCGGGATGGTCGACCTGCGCGAACATCTTCACCGTCTCCTCGACCGAACCGACGACATTGTTGACATAGGTTTCGAGCAGGAAGACCGCGCCGTGGTCGTAAGCGGTCTGGGCAAGGTCGGCGATGACCTTGCGGCATTCCTCGAAGCCTTCCTCGGTCTTGTTCTTGGGATGGTGTACCCAATCGGACTCGGTGTTGTAGGTGCCGGTTTCCGAGATCACGTAAGGTGAACCGAAATCGCGGGCACTGCGGATGATCTCCTTGAGATAGCCGACGCGCTTCTCGCGCTCCGCTCTGTCCGGATGGATGATGTTGGTGTAGCCCGACACGCAGCACACCGGCAGATTGTGGTCGCGGAAGACGTCGCGAACAGCCCGGGCCTTGTCCTTGGTGATCTGCCCGGCCGACAGGTCGACATCCCTGAAATGCAGGTCGAGCTGCACCGTGTTGAAATCGAGCGCGCGGATCTTCTGCGCGGTTTCCTTGAGGCTGTACGGGAAATAGCCCGTGAAAATACCTGCCTGCATCATGATATGAAGTCCTCCCTGTAAGTAATTCAGTTGATTGAGTTTGTCGAGATTTCGGAAAGCTTGACCGTGCGGCCTTCGTCGATCGAGCGGTAGCCGGCTTCGATCAGCGCCATGGTCTTGACGTTGTCGGCGACCGAGAGCGCCGGCGGCTCACCGGTCTTCACCGCGTGCTGGAGCTGCTCCATCACACCGATGAAGGCATGCGGGAACCACATCGTGTCCCAGCTTGGCGTCACCCATTCGCCGCCGGTGGTCTCGGTCGAGGCATAGGTCAGCGTCGAGGCAGAACCCGTTGGCCAGCCGATCGTGCCCTTGGCGACGCCCTTGGTGCCGTCGACGCGCCAGTTGATATGCTGGTCGTCCTTGTAGCCGTCCTGGCGTGGGCCGGACCAGACGTCCTCCAGCGACACGGCGAGCACGCCTGACGGGAACCGCATCGTCGACACGGTGATGCCGTCGGAATGGTCGAAGCGGGTGCGCGGATCCTTACGGGTCAGCGTGGTGATCTCCAGGGGATCGCCGAACAGGAAGCGCAGCACGTCGAGATGGTGGACGCTCATATTGGCGAGCGTCAGCCGGTCATAGTCCTCGAGAAAGCTCTGCCAGTGCGGGATTGCATGCATGTCGATCTGCGCGAAGACGATGTCGCCCAGCGCGCCGCTGTCCATGATCTGTTTCAGCACGCGCATCGACTGGTCGTAGCGCATGTTCTGGTTGACCGAGAGGATCTTGCCGGCCTTGGCCGCCTCGTCGCGCAACTCGATCGCATCCTTGAGCGACAGCGCCAGCGGCTTCTGCGCCAGGATCGCCTTGATGTGCTTCTGCTTCAGCGCATGGCGGATCAGCGCCGGCTGCTGGTCGGGCGGAAAGGCAAGGTCGATGATCTCGACATTTTTATCCTCGATGAGCTGTTCCGGCGTGTCGTGGACGGTCGGGATGCTCCAGCGCTTGGCGACCTTCTCGGCGCTGGCTTTGGTCCGCGAGGCGATCGCAACCACCGAAAAACCGGCTTCGTGATAGGCGGCAAGATGGCATTCGGCCATGATCATGCCGGCGCCGACGCAGCCGATCCTGTATTCTTTCGTGCGAACCTTTACGTCCGGCTCGAAGCTTTTGCTCGCCATCTTTTCCTCCCGAAGCTCTTTTCTTGCGGCCGCCGTCATCGTGCCAGCGCTCCCCCGCCCTGTCCGAAATAATGCACGCGGGCGGGCTCGCAGGATATCGCCACCATGGCGTCCGGCCTGATATCCGGCTGGCCGCGCAGCAGCGCTCTGAGGCGCGCCTGCCCGGCAGCGAGCGTCACCACGGTATAGCCGCCGAGCGGCTCGACCTCGAACACCCGCGCCGGGCGATCCGCGCGCCCGTCCGATATTTCCCCGTCCAGCCAGGGCCGGACCTTGATGTCTTCCGGTCTGAGTCCGATCTCGACGGCGTCGGCCGGAGCAGCCTTGTCCGCGATACGGATCGCGCCTTCGGCCGCCTCGACGCCGCCCTCGCCGCGCACCGACTTCAAGATATTCATCATCGGCGAACCGAGCAGCCGCGCCACATAGGTGCTGGCTGGGCGGTCGTAAATCTCGGCCGGCGCGCCGATCTGCCTGATTTTGCCGTTCTCCAGGATGGCGATGCGGTCGGCGACCGACATCGCCTCTTCCTGGTCGTGGGTGACATAGATCAGCGTCTTGCCGAGCTCGCGCTGGATGCGCTTCAGCTCGACGCGCGTCTCCTCGCGCAGCCGGGCGTCAAGCGCCGAGATTGGATCGTCCATCAGATAGGCATTGGGATCGCGCACCAGCGCGCGGGCGATCGCCACGCGCTGCCGCTCGCCGCCCGAAAGCTGCGCCGGCGGCTTGTGCAGGATGTGGCCGATATGCAGCTTGGCCGCGACATCGGCGACACGCCTTTCTATATCGGCCTCGGCGACCCGGCGTTCGACCAGGGGAAAACGGACATTGTCGCGCGCGCTCATATGCGGAAACAGCGCCAGGTTCTGGAACACCATGGCGATGTTACGCTCGGCCGGCGACACGGTGTTGACTGGCCTGCCGCCGATCAGGATCTCGCCGGCGTCAGGTGTTTCCAGTCCAAGCACCAGACGCAATATTGTCGACTTGCCCGAAAGCGGCGGGCCGAAGAAGCAGAAGAACTCATTGTCGTTGACCGTGAACGAGGCGTCGTCGACGGCGAGCGTGTTGCCGTAGCGTTTCGTCACATTGCGGAAGACTATATCGGCCATGGTCTTAGCCCACTTTCATGGCAAGGCCGGTGGCGGCGTCGAAGACGCGCACCGACTGCGCGGCAGGCGCGACGACCGCTGTCTGCCCGATCGCCAGCCCGACATCATTGTCGAACACCGCCTTCACTGCGCTCTCGCCCAGGCCGAGATGCACGATGGTGCGCGCGCCGATGCGCTCGACGAAAGTCACTGGCAAGGAGAGACCTTGGCCGCCTTCAACCAGCGTAGCCTGTTCCGGTCGGAATCCGTAAAGCACATCGCCCTGCGCCCGCCGCACGACGGCGGCGATTTCGGCCGGCAGCGGCGGTGTCGCGCCTAGCGGCCCGAGATCGACGACCAGACCACGGTCGCTTTCGGCTGGCCTGCCCTTGAGCAGGTTCATACCCGGCGCGCCGATGAAGCGGGCGACGAAAACATTGGCCGGATTGTTGTAGACCTCGAGCGGCGTGCCGACCTGCTGCAGCACGCCATGGTCCATCACAGCGATGCGGTCGGCCATGGTCATGGCCTCGAGCTGATCGTGGGTGACATAGACCATGGTTTGCTTGAACTGGCGCTGCAACTGCTTCAGCTCGGTGCGCATGACCGCCCGGAAGGCTGCGTCGACGTTGGACAGCGGCTCGTCGAGCAGAAAGATCGCTGGCTCCATGATCGCCGAACGGCCGATCGCCACACGCTGCAAGATGTTGACCGACAGCCGGTCGGCCTTGCGGTCGAGCAGCGGCGTCAGTTGCAGCATCTCGGCAATGGCGCCGACGCGGCGATCGATCTCGGCCTTTGGCGCGCCGCGCATTTTTGGGCCGTAGGCAAGGTTCTGTCGCACGGTCATATGCGTGAAGATCGCATAGTTCTGGAAGACGAAGCCGACGCCGCGCCGCCCCATCGGCACGCCGGCCATGTCGCGCTCGCCAAACAGGATCTTGCCACCCGTCGGCTCTTCCATCCCGGCGATCATGTTCATCGTTGTCGACTTGCCGCAGCCGGACGGCCCGAGCAGCGCCATGAACTCGCCATCAGCGATGGCCAAGTCCATCGTCTTCAGCGCGGTGAAGTCGCCGAATTTCTTGACCAGGTTCTGCAGATGGATGGCGCTCATGCCGTCACCTCGCGTGCCCGGGCCATGCGCTTCATGGCAAAGACCGCGGCGATGGACAGCACGATCAGGATCGCCAGCGCGATCGCCGCGACATAGCCCCAGATCAGGTCCTGCGTGGTGAGCTTGTAGATGTAGACGGAGATCGTCTCGGTGGCGACACCGGGGCCGCCGCCGGTCATGATGTAGAGCGTGTCGAATATCTTGAAGTTCTCGATCATCCTGATCGCCAGCGCGATGATTATGATAGTCTTCATCTTCGGCAGCACGATGGTGACGAAGCGCTGCCAGGGATTGGCGCCGAGTAGCGTCGCCGCCTTGATCTGGTCCTCGGGCACGCCGACCAGGCCGGCAAGCAGGATGAGGAACATCAGCGGCGTCCACTGCCAGATATCGGCAACCATGACGGCGATGAGCGCCAGCGTCGGGTCCGAAAGCCAGGCGATGGTGACGGGAAAGCCTGATATCGCCGACAGGATGTCGTTCACCGGACCGCCCGACTGGAACAGCATGAAGAACATGTAGCCGGCCACCGCCGGCACCACCATCATCGGCATCAACAGGATCGAGTAGAAGATCCGTTTGCCCGGAAACTCGTCGGCAAACAGCGTGGCGAGCGCCAAGCCCAGCAGGAATTCCGCCGGCACGCAGATGATCATGACAACGGCCGTGCGCTTCAGCGCGCTCCAGAAGCGCGCATCGGCAGCAAGGTCGGTGTAATTGGCGAAATTGTTCCATAGCGACCAGGCGCTCCACCAGCCGAGGCCCGAAAGCGGTGACCAGTCGGTCAGGCTGATGTAGAGCTGCATCAACAGCGGGAAGACCGCGATGAACAGCACCAGGATCTGCGCCGGCAATGTCAGCCGGAAGCCGAGCTTTGCGCCTTCGTCCCGCAAGGCTGGCTTTGCCTGGACGGTCTTCATCACGTCCTCCGAAATCGTCGCAGTCACCGCGCTCATTGCTTGAGCGCCCCGAACGTCAGCCCGCGCACCAGATGACGCTGGATGGCGATGCCCATGATGACCGGCGGCACCGCGGCGATCATACCGAGCGCGGCCTTGGCGCCATAGAGCTGTCCGGTCATCGAGGAGGAGAGCGACGCCATGTAGACGGGAACCGTCACCCATTCGCGCGTCGTCAGAAGCAGCGCGATCAGATAGTCCGACCAGTTGAGGATGAAGACAAACAGCGCGGCGCTGGCCAGCGGCGCGCGCATCATCGGTAGTGTGATGCGGGTGAAGACTCGCAACCGCGAACAGCCCTCGACCAGTGCTGCCTCCTCGATCTCGCGCGGCATGTCGTCGAAGAAGGTCTTCATCAGCCAGAAGGCAAAAGGCAGCGTGACGATGCCGTAGATCAGCGACAGCCCCCACCAGCTGTCGGTGAAGTTGAGGAAGGCCCACATGATCATCACCGGGGTCATGACCGCCATGGGCGGAAACAGGCGAAGCTGGATCAGCGCCAGTGGCAGGTTCTGGCCCGAGCCGAAGCGCGATAGCCCGTAGGCCGCCGCGGTGCCCGCTGACATGGCGATCGCCGTCCCGAACACCGCCGACAGCAGCGACGACAGGATCGGCTTCAGGGCGGTGCGGTCGAGCGCGACGATCAGATTGTTGGTCGATTCACCGAAGACGAAGCGGAAATTGCTGAGTGTCGGGTTCTTCGGCCACCAAGTCAGTTCAGCGCCGGTCGCCGACCATTCGGCGATCGGCTTGAAGGCCATCGACACCATCCACAGGATCGGCACCAGCGTCACCGCCATTGCCGCTGATATTGCGGCATAGCGGAATATCTCGAAAGGAATTGAACGCTTCATCTTGCAGCTTTGCTGGTACCATCGTTTGCGGAGGGGAAGAGCAACTCCTCCCCTCCCTTGGCGCGATCCTGGGAGGATCAGCTGATCGGATCGAGAACGGTGGGCCATGCCTCCTTGTTGGTCTTGATGGCTTCGAGAAGCTTCTCCTCGCCGGTCCGGCGCGCGATCTTCTTCCACTCGGCCTCGGTATCGGCCATCGCCTGCTCGGCGGTCTTTGCCTCGGTCAACGCGGCGACGAGGTTCTCGTCCAGCGCATTGTGGAAGGCGGTGGCACCGGGGTAGTTGATGGTCGGCACCGTGCGGGCGACCGTCTCGCGCACCACATCCATGTGGTAGGCGTGGTAGGTCTGGCGGACCAGCGGGTCGGAGAAATCCGACAGCCGGAACGGATCGAAATAGCCACCCGGATTGGCGGTCATCCAGGCGTAGATGCGGCTCGATCCGAGCCATTGCAGGAACAGGTAGCAGGCCTCCGGATTCTTGGCCTGCGACGAGACTGAGGCCGACAGATTGAGCCACAGCACCGAACGGCTGATCAGCTTGCCGTCGATCTCGCGGCCAGGCGGCAGCATCGAGCCGATCTTGCCGGTGACAGCTGAATCCTTGTTGCCGGCATTATCGAGGAATTTCGGCAGGTTGGAGAAGGCGCAGGTCATGGCGGCACCGCCCTTGGCAAAATTGCCGTACTGTTCCGGCCAGCCCCACGAGATCGCATCCGGCGAATGGTGGACCAGCGATGCAATGTACTCGTTGGTCGCCGCGATACCTTGCTCGGAATTGATCAGCGCCTTGCCGGTGTCGTCGAACAGGAACTGATTTGGCGAAGCCATTGAGACATAACGCTGGTACCAGTTGGTGTAGCCCCAGCCCTGGTTGCGCAGATCGGTCGAGCCGAACAGGCCCTTGTCCGGGCGCTGGAAGAAGGCCGCGATCTCGTCATGCTGCTTCCAGGTCTTCGGCGGCGCCAGCTCGTAGCCATGCTTGTCGGAGAAGGCTTTCTTCTCGGCCGTGTCGCCGAACAGATCGGTGCGGTAGACCCAGGTCTGGAAATCGCCATCCAGCGAAACGCCATAGGTCGAGCCGCGATACTGGTTGAGCAGCGACACGCCCTTGGCGCCGTTAACATAGCCGCGCTCGGGGTCGTCCCATTCGGGCTTATGCTGGGCGACGAAGTCGTCGAGCTTCAGGATGCCGCCGGTTTCGGCTAGGTCACCGAGGCGGTTCCATTCGACCGCGTAGATATCATAGGCCCCACCCTTGGTGGAGATGTCCTGCATCGTCTTGGTGAATTCCTGGCCATTCGGCACGCCGACGATCTCGAGCGGAATGCCGGTTTCCTTTTCCCACAGATCCTTGATCGAAGGCGCGCCGGCGGGAAACGGCTGCGTCAGCTGGCCGATCGAGCCGTCGGACAGGCCGAGCACGATCTTGGCCGGCGCCTTGCCGGCGCCCTTCATCGCCTTGGCCGCCTCGATGGCGCGGCCTTCCGGAGAGTCGGGCCCATATTGATAACGCTCCGAGCCGTCGAAGCCCGTGGGGCCGCCGATCATGCCCGGCGCGAGTGCGTCGGCGGCGTAGGCGCGGCTGGGACGGATGAATTTTGGCGCGATACCTGCTGCGGCAACAAGCACTGCCGCCTTTCCACCGGACGCCAACAAACGGCGCCGCGACATGCGGATCAAATTCGACATTGGAACTCCTCCCTCGGGCCTTGTTCCTCCATGGCCCTCGTGATGGATATTGACGGCACTGGGATAAGGCTGTCAACATCATAAATAATCAAAACACGTCATAACATCGCAATCGAGGAGGAAAAATGCATTCTGCTGAGATCACCATACAGCATCCGATGCTTGCATTTGAGGGAATCATGCACCACGCCAGCAAGTTGTGGTCCGCCCAGGCGATTTGGTGTAGCGCGCCGGCTTGCGCATCGGCTAAGGCCGGATACATCATTTCCCATCAGAATCGCGGATGGCAATGAAGTCATCGTCCGGCATCCGTCCGTTAAATCCGTGATTTTGATGCGCCCGTAGCGCCTAGCATGAGGTGATCGACTGTGCGGTCCACCCTGACAGACATAGCCCGGGAAGCCGGTGTTTCCGCCGCCACGGTCGACCGTGTGCTCAACAACCGCGCCGGCGTCAGGGCGCGCACCCGCGAAGTCGTGCTCGAAACGGCGCAGCGGTTAGGCTACATCGCCGAAAATTCGAACAGCCCGAACTCACGTACGGCGCTGCCCGGCGACGTCATGCGGCTCGACTTCGCGCTGCCCGCCGGCACCAATTCCTTCATCAAGATGCTGCACCGGCATATCGAGGCGCAGGCGCAGGCGCGGCCCGATCTCGACGTGCGCGTCGCCACGATTGAAGGCTTCAATCCCGACCGGCTCGCCCGCCTGCTGCAGGACTTGCATGGCCAGACGCAAGGCGTCGGCGTCATTGCGCTCGACCATCCGACCGTCCGCGAAGCGATCCGCTCGCTGTCGGCCAGCGGCGTCAAGGTCGTCACCATCGCGTCCGACATCCTGCACGTGCCGAGGGTTGCCTATATCGGCATCGACAATCGTGCCGCCGGCCGCCTCGCCGGCTATCTGCTCAACCGCTTCATGGGCACTGATCGTCCGGGCAAGGTCGCGTTGTTCGCCGGCTCGCTCTCCTATCGCGGCCACGAGGAGCGCGAGATGGGCTTCCGCCACATCCTGACGGAGGAATCGCCCAATTTGCAGATCGTCGAGATGCGCGAAATGCTCGACGACCGGGAAAAGGCCTATTCAGAGGCCTCCGCGCTGCTGGACCGGCATCCGGATCTGGCCGCGATCTACAATGTCGGCGCCGGCAACACCGGCATCGCCAGGGCGCTGAAGGAGCGCGGGCGCGCGCTATCGACCGTGTTTCTCGGCCACGAGGTGACGGAAGGCACCAAAGAGCTTCTACTCGACGGAACGCTCGACGCGGTCATCGACCAGAACCCGCGCGTCGAGGCCCGCGAAGCCCTGAACACTTTGAGCCACGCGGTCAGGGGCTTGCCTTACGAACTGCACCAGCCGCGCTTGCAGGTGATCTTCAGGGAAAGCATCCCGGAGATCTGAACGGAACCTCAGGGATGAGAGAGAGGCCGCGCCGGCTGGCGCAGCCCCGCAGCATTTTCAACTAAGTCTACTGGACGGCGGCGACTTCCGTATAAGCACCATCGACAAAGCTCTTGTCGACCCATTTGCTATAATCGATCGAGCCTTTCAAAAGCCCGGCGCCGGCCATGAACTTCTCTTCGCTCTTGAGCGCCGCGATCGCATCGTCGGTGAGCTTCGGATCCTGGTAGAACAGGCCCTGGCTGTAGGTCTTGCGGACGGATTTTTCCGACGATTTGGTCGCCTCGACGAAGGTCTTGATCGTCTCGTCGGGATGCGCGTCGGCCCAGCGCGAAATCTCGATATCGACCTTCAGCAGCCGCTTGACGAGATCGGGGTATTTCGCCGCGAAGGCGCCGTTGACGGAGATGACGTTCGGCACGTTCCATTCCGGATGCGTGCTGGTGTCGTAGAGCACGCGGGCCTCGCCGGTGTCGACCAGCTTGGCCGCCGTCGAGTCAGTCTCGACAATGGCATCGATGTCATCGCGCAGCAGTGCGGGCCCTGACGCCTCGAAGGGTAGGTTCAGCCCTTCGATGTCGCTGGTCGTCAGGCCGACGCTGTTCAGCGCCTTGCTGAAATTCGAATGCCGTACCGTGCCGGTGAGATAAGCGACCTTCTTGCCCTTCAGATCCTGCAGCGTCTTTAGCGGCGAGTCGGTCTTGACGATGATGGAGGAGCCGCCTGCCTTCACATAGCTCGACACGCCGATGAGCTTGACGTCGGCGCCGGACGCGGCGACGCGCAGCGCTGGATTGTTCCCGGTATAGGTGACCTCGATCGCTCCGGTCGCCAATGCGGTGGTCGCCTCCGAGCCGCCGTTGAAGGTAACCATTTCGACCTTGATGCCGTCCTTGGCGAATTCCTTTTCCCACCAGCCATGCTGCTGGGCGAGGATGAATTTGAGATGCCCCGGTGCGGTGCTGCCGATGCGGATGACCTCGGGCTTGTCCTGCGCGAAGGCGGGAGCGACAACGACAGAGCCGCCGACGGCCGCGGCTATGGCGCCCTGCAAGAGCAATCGGCGTAATGCACTGAAAGATATCCTGGGCATCTGAAATTCCTTCCTGATTGGCATGAACTGCTTGGTTGGTTCAAATCATTGAGGCTTCCGACTGGCCTTTCCAGGCGGTTGCCCAGCGTTCGAACCAGACGAGCAGGTAGTTGACGACGAGGCCGATGACGGTGAGCGTCAGGATGCCGGCATACATGTCGGCCGTTTCCATCATCAGTTGCGAGTTCTGGATGAGAAAGCCGAGACCGGATTTGGCGGCCAGCATCTCGGCGCCGATCACCGCGAACAGCGAGGATTTCACGCCGAGCCGCGCGCCGGCGACGATCGAGGGAATGCTGGCCGGCAGGATGATTTTCCTGAACATGTCGAAGTCGGACGTGCCCATCGAGCGCGCCGCCTTGATCAGCAGCGGATCGACCGACTTGACGCCGCTGATCGTGTTGACGAGGAGGAAGAACACCGAGGAGTAGAAGGTGATCGCCACCTTCGATTCCTCGCCGATACCGAGCAGAAGGATGAACACCGGCAGCAGCGCGAACTGCGAAGTGTTGCGCAGCGTCTGCACCAGCAGATCGGAGACCTTCTCGAACAGCGAATAGCGCCCCATCAGCAGGCCGAGCGGGATGGCAACGACCACGCCCAGCGCGAAACCAATGGCCGCGCGTTGCAGGCTGATACCGATATGCTCGACCAGCACGCCCGAGGCGAGCAGATCCCACCACGCGACCAGCACCTCACTCAGCGGCGGGAAGAAGATGCGGTTCAGCCAGCCGAGCCGTGGCGCGATCTCCCAGGTGAGAAAGAACAGGCCAAG
Source organism: Mesorhizobium sp. M6A.T.Cr.TU.014.01.1.1 (assembly GCF_004022765.1). Classification (NCBI taxonomy): domain Bacteria; kingdom Pseudomonadati; phylum Pseudomonadota; class Alphaproteobacteria; order Hyphomicrobiales; family Phyllobacteriaceae; genus Mesorhizobium; species Mesorhizobium sp. M6A.T.Cr.TU.014.01.1.1. The sequence goes on along the minus strand of NZ_RZPG01000009.1, from coordinate 211,494 downwards.
CAGCGGCAGGCCGTAGATGAACGTGCCGAAGCCGGCTCCTCTCCTGCGCCTGACGGCCGGGGTAGCGCTGCGGGCCTTGATTGCCGGGACCCTGGCGGCGGCCACCGCTTCACCGGCTCCGGCAAACGGATGAAAGCCGCCGGCAGGGCCGAACTTTTCGGTCAGATAGGCCATGCCAAAACTCCTCAGTGGCTGAACGCCGGCGACAGCGTCCAATCCTTCTGTGCCTTGTTGACTTCGTCGCGCAGCACGTCCCAGACGCGGGCACGGTGATCGTTGAAGGCAGCACTTGCGCGGATATCGCCGTCGCGCGGCCGCGGCAGGTCGATCTCGATGATCTCCTTCACCGTGCCCGGGCGTGCTGTCATGACGACGACCCGATCGGCCAGGAAAATCGCCTCGTCGATCGAATGGGTGACGAAGATCACGGTGGTCTTGATCTTGCCCCAGATCCTGAGCAGCTCGCCTTGCAAGATCTCGCGCGTCTGCTGATCGAGGGCGGCGAACGGCTCGTCCATCAACAGCACTTCCGGATTGCTGGCGAGTGCCCGGGCGATCGCCACGCGCTGCTGCATGCCGCCGGAAAGCTGGTTGGGGAAGCGGTCCTCGAAACCGGCAAGGCCGAACAGCGACAGAAGATGGCGGGCCGTGGCGGTGCGCTCCGATTTGGGCACGCCGCGCACTTCCAGCGCATATTCGATATTGGCCAGCGCCGTGCGCCACGGAAACAGCGCATATTGCTGGAACACATAGCCGGTCTTCGGGTCCGGCCTGGTGATCCGCCTGCCATCGAGCTGGACACCGCCACTGGTCGCCGACGTAAGCCCGCCGATGATATCGAGCAGCACCGATTTGCCCGAGCCGCTCGGCCCGACCAGCGTGATGAACTCGCCCTTGCGTATGGCGAGATCGACGCCGTCGAGCACGGTGACGCGATCGGTCGCCTCGCCATCGACGGTGATGGATTGTCCCGGCTTGAGCTGAAAAGTCTTCTTGATGTCGCTGACGACGATGCGATCCATGTCTGTCTCCGATCGTTTCACTGCGCCACGCGGATGCGGTGCGTCGGGTCGAGCTGCGAGCCGCCGGCCTTGCCGCGCTTCCAGCCGAGCGCACGGGCATAGCCGCCGAACAAATGACGTGCCTCGACCTCCGCCTCGCTGATGCCGGTCGGACCTTCGGCGACCTCGGCCACGTAGAGCGCATCGGTCGGGCAGTAGATTTCGCAGAGAAAGCAGGTCTGGCAGTCTTCCTGCCGCGCGACCACCGGCACGCCGCCCGTCGCGTCGAAGACATTGGCCGGGCAGACCTTGACGCAGATGTCGCATTCGACGCACCGCGTGGCCGAGACGATCTCGATCATGACGCCAGCTCCGCCAACCGTTCGGGCGCCCCAGCGATACGGAAATCATCAACGCCGGTGATCACCAGCCGGTGCGCGAAGGCGGGGTTCTTGCCCGGCAGATCGGTGCGGCGATGCATGCCGCGGCTCTCGTTGCGATAACGTGCGGCAGCGATCGACCAGCGCCCGGCGGCAGCAATCGACGCGGCTTCGCGCGTGCGGATCCGCTCCAGTCCCTCGCCTTGCAGGTGATCGCGCACGTCGCGCCACAGCGTCTCAAGCCGCTCGCCGCTCTTTTCCAGGCCGGTGTCGCTGCGGAAGAAATTCTTGTCGAGCGGTGTGACCTCATTGCGCACGGCTTCTATCACCTCGCCTGCGGAAACATCGGCACGCGGCGAAGCCGCCGGCCGCAGACCGGCCTGGCCGAGCGGCTGCACCTCGCTGCGGAACGCCTTGCCGCCGCGGCGCCTGGCGTGGGTCGAGGCACCCTTGCCCGCCCACCAGCCGCTGGCCAGCGCCCAGGATGAATTGATGGCGCCGCCGCCCGACACCGCACCGGTCATGATCTCGCGGCTGGCCGCATCGCCGGCGACATAAAGGCCGGGCACGCCGGTGGCGCAGTCGTCGGAGATGATATCGATGCCGCCGGTGCCGCGCACCGTGCCTTCGGCGCGCAGCGTGACGCGGAACAGGTCTCTGAAGGGATCGATGCCGGCACGGTCATAAGGCACGAAGCAATTCGGCTGGCCTTGGCGCAGCCAGCCTTGCAGCGCCGGCTCGGCCTGGTCGAGCCGCGCATAGAGCGGCCCCTCGATCAGCGCACGCGCCACTTCTTCCTCGCGGTCGCCGATGCCATTGCGCAGCGGTTCACCGGTCGGTCCGAGGATGGGCGAACCGTCCTCGCGGTGGAACGAGGCCCAGCGGAACGGCAGGCCCTTGTTCAGCGACGAGCCATGCGGCGCCAGCGTGTATTTGCCGGTGAATTCCATGCCCGAAAGGCTGGCGCCGGCTTCCGCCGCCATCAGATAGCCGTCACCGGTCAGCCCGGTCGAACCGAGGATGCGTTCGCGGAAGGCGCAGCCGCCGGTTGCCAGCACGACCGCCCTGGCATCGACGCGCCAGTCGCGCTCGACCTGGCGGCCGACCCCGGCCGCACCGACGATCGCATCGCCGTCGGACAGGAGTTCGAGCGCCGGATGATGATCGAGCACGGTGACGCCGGCCAGAAGCACCCGGCGGCGCATGAAGCGCATATAGTCCGGCCCGCGCAGATTGGCGATGTAGAGCCGCCCGTCATCCTCGCTCGGAAACGGATAGCCCCACTCAGAAAGTTGCAGCAGGTTGCGGTAGGCGGTGTCGACGCAGCGCAGCATCCAGCGCTGGTCGGCGAGTTCGCCGGTGCGCTGCCAGCGCCGCTCGACCACCGCATGCCTGTTGTCGCCCGGCGGCACGCACCAGGTGCCGGTGTTCGACGGCGCCGTGGCGCCGCTGGTGCCGAGATAACCCTTGTCGGCCAACACCACGGTCGCACCGTTCTCAGCCGCGGCGACCGCCGCCCAGGCGGCCGACGGACCACCGCCCAGCACCAGCACATCGGCTGCGAGGTGCAGCCTTTCGGGAGCGGATCGGACGGCTTTGGCAGTCTTCGGCATGATCACTCACGGAAAGGGGAATTGGTGGCCGGCCGAGGGGCGGCAGGTCGGGCTTTCAGGCCGCCCTGGAGAACCAGACCGGCTCGTTGCCGGCGCTCCACTTGATGTTGCAGCCGATCGACGGCACCTGGTCGGCGGCCGGCGTTTCGCCCTTCAGCACCGCGTCGACGGCGGTGCGCAGATCGGCACCCGTCACCGGCCTGCCATTGCCCGGCCGCGCATCGTCGAACTGGCCGTGATAGGCCAGCCGCCGGTCGGCGCCGAACAGGAAGAAATCGGGTGTGCAAGCCGCGCCATAGGCTTTCGCCGTCTGCTGCGAAGCGTCCTTGAGATAGGGGAAGATGTAGCCGAATTTTTCCGCCTCCTCACCGATCCTGGCCAGCGTCTCCTCGGGATGCGCCTCATGGTCGTTGGCGTTGATCGCCACCACTTGCAGGCCCTTGCCGGCATAGTCGTTGGCGAACGCCGCGAGAGCCTCGCGGATCAGCACGACGAACGGGCAGCGGTTGGAGATGAAGGCAACGAGCAGCGCCGGCTTGGCGTCGAAATCGGCGAGCCGATGCAGCGCGCCGTTGGCATCCGGCAGCAGGAAATCGGCGGCACTGGTGCCGAGATCGATAGGATTGGATTTGGTTTTCGGCATCGATGCTCTCCCTTTGGGCGTCTGGCATTGCGGCATTCTCACCTTGTTAGGCTTGGTCGCGAATGCCACGGCGTCTAAATTCATCTTAGTCTATGAATTTAGTAGAATTATAGGCTGGAGAGGCCGTTCGCGGTCAAGCGGGCGGACTAGAATATCGTGCCAATGTTTGTGCCGGCCCGGCAACTTTGTTCGGCCGGCAAGCGCCTCTGAGAAAACAGTGCGCCGGCCGAGAAGTGGCAGTGAATCAGAGGTCCGACTGGATTAAGCGGCCATGTGGAGACTCAGATCAGGCCGGCATCATCAAATTAGCGGCGTTCCTCAATCCGCGTCCGCGACCTCCGGATACAGCGCCTGCGCCAGATCGCGGATCGCGTCGGCGGTGCGCGGGCCGAAGCCGATCATATAGGCGCCGTCCAATACGATCAGCGCCTTTGTCTCCGCCGCCGGGGTGGCGCTCAGCGCGCGTGTGCCGAACACCTGCTCGGCGGTCGGCCCGCCCTTGCCGTCGCTCATCATCAAAATGACATCGGGCGCCATCTCGATCAGCTTCTCCTCCGACGCCGGCTTGTAGCCCTTCACGACAGCCATCGGATTGATGCCGCCGGCATAACGGATGATCGCATCGGCCGCCGTGCCGGCGCCGGCCGCGCTGAGCCGCACGAGGCCGTGGAAGAACACCACCTTCTTGCGGCGCTCGGCCGGTATTTTTGCGGTGAGATCGGCGGCCGCCCGGAAGGCATCGAGCACGCGCCTTGAAACCTCCCTGCCCTTGTCCTCAAGGCGAAGCGCTGCGGCGATCAGGGTAATCTTGCGCTCGATGCCTTGTGGACTGTTGTCTTCCGGCACGAAGACGACGGGGATCGCCAGCGACTTCAGCACCTCGATCGCCTCCGGCGGCCCGCTGTCCTGCGCCGCCAGGATCAGATCGGGGCGAAGCGCGACCAAGCCTTCGACGGACAACTGACGCCGATAGCCGACATTGGGCTTTTGCGCGACGGCAGCGGGATATTTGCTGCCACGATCGACGGCGATGATCCGCTCGCCGGCGCCCAGCTCATCGACGATTTCGGTAACGTCGGAACCGAGCGTCAGGATCCTGGTTGCCGGACCGGTCGCGACTGTCCGCCCTGATGCATCGACGACCGTCTCGGCGGCCAGCGCTTTGAACCCGCAAGACGGCGCAAGAACAGAAAGCGCCAGCAGCAGCACCGCCATATTGCTCGATCGAAACCAGCGCACTTGTCCGCACCCGCTATCACTGCCGACCATGCCATTCGCTCCTGTGGTTAAGAATCCTGGAAGATGGTCGTGGCCTATAAAATTAAAGTTGACTAATGTCATCATGTTTCAATAAGTAGCCCTGCCCGACCGCCGGTCGAGGCTTCTCCATCATGCCAGCCAGGGCCGACGGCCGCCGCCAGCAATCTTGCTTTTCCCGGGGGCGGCATCGCTATGAGACTGACAAGCAACAAGACCTTGATGGCGAGCACCGCGCTCGCCTTCGCGCTCGGCCTGTGTGTCGCGCCGCCCGCCGCCGCGCAGGAGGAGCAGAAGCAAGGCGCCGCCGCCAAGGCCGACAGGCCGGTCAAGGTCCCCCAGCAGACTGAAGCGAACGAGCCAACCGTGCTCGACCTGATCACCATTTCGGCGACGATGATCAAGACGGCTGTCATCGACTCGATGGCAGCAATCAGTGCCGTCGATCAGGAAGAGCTCGAGCGCATCCAGCCTGACACCGCCGCCGACATCTTTCGCACCACCCCCGGCGTTGCCGCCTCGATGAACGGCGACGATCCGGCGACCGCCATAAACATTCGCGGACTGCAGCAGTATGGCCGCGTGGTGGTGACGCTCGACGGCGCCCGCCAGGACTACTGGCGCGTCGGCCACGGCTCGGGCTCGTTCTATGTCGAGCCCGAATTGATCAAGGATGCGACAGTCATTCGCGGCCCGGTCTCGAATGCCTATGGCTCGGGCGGCATCGGCGGCGTCGTCTCCTTCGAAACCAAGGATGCCGGCGATTTCCTCAAGCAGGAGGAACGCTGGGCGCTGAGCGAGAAGCTCGGTTATGAGAGCAATGGCGACGGCTTCACCACCAGCACCACCGGTGCCTACCGCTTCAGCGACGACGCCGACATCATCGGCAATCTCATCTATCGCGACCGCGACAGCTACACCGACGGCAATGGCGACACTGTGCCGTGGACCGGCGAGCGCATCACCAGTGGCTATATGAAGGCAACGCTGCGGCCGGCCGACGGTCACGAGCTGAAGCTTGGCGCCATCCTGCAGCGCTACAGCGACCAGATCACCGGATCGAGCGGCTCGACCTCGCCGACGCTCAGCCGTTACGACACCGACACAACCAATCAGACCTACACGGCCGCCTACACCTGGAAGCCGGACGACAACGAACTGATCGACTTCAGTGCCAATGCCTACCACAACCGCACGCGCGCCGAGCAGACACAGGTCTGGCCGACTTCCGCGATCGGCAACTTCCGCTACTATGACGTCGCCACGACGGGCTTCAACGTGAAGAACTCCTCGCGTTTCGACGCCTGGGAGATGGCCCACACGCTCACCTACGGGCTCGACTACTACAATCTGGAAGCATCATCGGAGGCCGCGCATTTCGGCGCCGGCGAACAACAGGGCTATGGCGGCTTCCTGCAATGGCAGGGCGACTATGATAACTGGCTGCAGCTCATCGCCGCCGTGCGCTATGACGGCTACCAGCTCGACGGTGAGAGAAAGACCGTGCCGCCGGAGGAAGCCTCAATGTCGGGCGACCGCTGGTCGCCGCGCCTCACCGTAGGCGTCACGCCGCTCGAAGGCTTCCAGCTCTACGGCACCTATTCGGAAGGCTACCGGGCACCGGGCCTGCAGGACGTCTATCGCGGCGGCGGTGCGCACGGCTCTGGCGACACCTACGTGCCCAATTTGCTTCTTCAGCCCGAAACGGCGAGGAACTGGGAAGCCGGCGTCAATTTGAAATATGACGACATACTGGCCGCTGGCGACCTGTTTCGTGCCAAGGTCAACGTCTTCCACACCGATGTCGAGGATTACATCGAAGTCGACCTGCGCCCCGACGTAACGCGCACGGCGATCAATATCGGCGACGCGCGGCTGAAAGGCATCGAGGCTGAGGCGGTCTATGACTATGGCTGGGGTTTCGTGAACCTTGCCGGCGCCCTCATCGACGCCAAGGTCGTCAGCGGCGTTTACTCCGGCCAGGCGCTGAGCAACACGCCGCTCGACCGCTTCTCGGCAACACTCGGCTTCAGGATGCTCGAAGACCAGCTCACCGTCGGCGCGCAATATCTCAGCGTCGGCAAGATCACGCGCACCAACCGCACCCAGCCGAACGAGCCGACAGTCGTCGATGACGGCTTCGATCTGGTCAACGTCTTTGCCAACTGGCGGATCAACGACCACGCCAAGCTCGATTTCGCTGTCGATAACGTCTTTGACACCGCCTACACCGACCCGCAAAGCGCATGGTCGACGTCGGCGGCGACGGAACAGGGCAAGGGCCGCACTTTCAAGGTGGCGCTGACCGGCAGGATCGGAGGTTGAGAGTGAGCGAAGCATCGGCAAGCGGACTGGTCTGCGAAGCGCGTTTGAACCTACGCAACCTGCCGCTTTACATCGACCGCATCGCCGAAAGGCTGCAGAGCTTCAATGCCGATGCCTCGCAAGAGGGGCAGCGCCTCGACTTTCGCTTCGCCTTCGGCGGCGCTTCCTTCGACATGGAGCGACTGGTGATGCGGGCCAATGCAGCCGACCGCGACGGCCTGGCCCGGCTCAAGGACCTTTTGGCCACCGCGGTCGAGGTCTATGCCAAGGATGAGAATCCCGAGATCGTCTGGACCGGCGATCTCGCCGGGGAAACCCGCCTCGCCCAGTTCCGCGAGATGGTCGTCACCCAAGTTGGCGACCTCACCCCGCATATGCGTCGCATCCGCTTTGCGGGCGAGGATCTGGAACGTTTCGCGAAATTCGGCGGCATGCATATCCGCATGCTGTTCCCGACCAGGGAGGTGCCGGATCCGCTCTGGCCCATGCTCGGCGGCAATGGTCTGCCGGTCTGGCCTTCGGACGACAGGCGCCCGGTGGCGCGCGTTTACACGATCCGTGCGCTCGACGTGGCCAAAGACGTCATCGATGTCGACTTCCTGGTCCATCCGGGCGAAAGCGTCGGTGCCGCATGGGCCATGCAAGCGGCACCCGGCATGAAGGTCGGCATCATGGGGCCGGTAGGCCGTCCGGTGCGGCCAGCATCATGGTATGTGCTGGGTGCCGACGAAACCGGCCTGCCGGCGCTGGCGCGGCTGTTGGAGACGCTGCCCGCCGAGACCAAGGGCGTGGCTTTCGTTGAGATCGCCGACGATGGCGAGCGACAGGAGATCGACAACGCCACCGGCATCGAGCTGCATTGGCTGGCCAGAAATGGCGTGCCAGCCGGCGAAGACAGACGGCTGGCTGACGCCGTCTGCGCGGTGGCGTGGCCACAACACGATTCGGCATTCGGCTGGTTCGCGGCGGAAGCGGCGGCGGCGAAAATCGTTCGCGAATACTGGCGCGACACGCTCGGGTTCGGCCGCGACCAGACTTTGGCCGCAGCCTATTGGCGGCGCGGTGCTGCCGGGCTGATGGCCGGCTAAGTCAGGTTGACGATCGCCTGGGCATCCTCGCCGATGCCGATGGCGATCCTATCGCCGGAGACAATGCCTAATATGTCGCAGACGACCAGCGGCATGCTGATGTCGTAGAGGAATTCGGCGATAATGGCGCCGACGGCAAGGATCGGGTCCGGCCGCTCCAGGATGATGCCGGCCGGCGCCGTGCCTCTGCGGATCGCCTCGGCCAGGACCGAAGACGAAGACGACGAGCCGCGCCCGCTCGGCATCACGAGGATTTTGCCGGCGATGTTGCCGCCCAGGTCCGAATGCGAATGGTCTATGATCTCGCCTGTTTCGACATCGATCCCGCCCCAGAAGCTGAGGGCTTGCGACAGAACCAGCGCCGAGCCTCGCGCTTCGCCGGCAAGCTGGAAGGTGCCAAACCTGTTCAGGGCTCGACTTTCCTGTTCACTCATTGCGTACCCGTATGACATGGCCGGCCGCGGCGGAACGAATGCAATCCGCCATCTCAGCAAAGGCGACTGAGACGCCGATATTTCCGGGCGCGTAATGCGCCCATTTGCCGGAATTGGTCATCACCACGCCATCCAGCCGCTTGATGATCGCGGTGACATAGGTGCAAGTATCGGCGACTGGAATAAGCCCGAACGCCTCCGTGCCGTCCAGCGCCCCCTCATCGTGCAAACGCGTCAACGTCGCGCGCCCGGTGTTGACGTAGATCGGAATGCCTCTGCCCGGCGCCACCTTTCGCAACAATGGCAATAGCCGCATCCATTCGTCGTGCGAGAAATGCGGCGTGCCCAGAGACACGGCTGCCAAAGGCGCGCCGTCGGGGACGCTCGACAGCTTGGCCAGGGCTTGGTCGATGTCGGCGCGAGAAATCCGGATCGTCTCCTCCGGCGCCAGGCCATGAAGGGCTTCTTCGAGCGTGTTCGCTTCCGGCGTGATGCCAGCCGCATGGAACAGCGCCACGGCGCCCGTCGTTGCGGCGGCTGCGCCTAGCGCCTTCAGCTGGTCCTCATCGCGTGGTTTTGGCAGGCCCGAGATCACCGGGATGCGATCGCCACTCGCTTGCCCGATGATCAGCCCGACGGCGACGAACAGGCTGTCGCTCGGTTCCAGGTCAGAACCGATCAACTCGAACAGAACCCGGCCACGTCGGTTTTCGCTCAGATGCAGTCCCCAAGCCGGCGCGCGCCCGGTCATCGCGCAGCACAAATCGATGAAATCGCCATAGCGGTTGGTCCGCGCTCCGATTACCGAATTGGCAAAGACGATGGCGTTGGACTCACCCCAGGCGATCTGCTCGCCAAAGCTTGGCCGGAACCGCGTCTGATAGGGCGCGCAGGTGAAGGTCGCCTGGCAGCCGAGCTCCAGATGCGCCTTCATCAGCCGGCGTGCCGGCGCCTCTTGCGACAGCGGCATCTTCACCAGTCCGGGATGGATGAGGTCGAACGAGCCGACATTCAGCGTCGTCGGGACCCGAACGTGGCCGCCGCCCTCGATCAGCCTTTCGACGAAATCGAGGCTGGCCTGGCCGTGATACAGGCAGCCATCGATATGAGCACCGGCAATGTCTAACAGCTCGCGCGCACCGACCGCCTTCGAAAAGGCGACTAGGATCTTCATCGCGGCGGCCACGGCCGGGCCCTGCTCGCCCTGCAGCATCGACTGGTCGCCCGCATTCAGCTCAAGCATCATCAGGTATTTCGCTTTTCCGCATTGTGCCCGACCATGCTCTCACTGATTGCGGTCCGCCTGGCAAGATCAGTTCGCGGCGATCAGCACCGTACTCTCCGGCGACCAGCGCAGCACCACCTCTTGTCCTTCCGCCAACCTTTCAATGCCTGTGTTCTGCACGATGACCTTGAGCGTTTGCCCGTCGCGATCGACAAAATAGGTGCTGTTGTTGCCGGCGAAGATGCGCTTGGAGATTTGGCCACGGAGCACATTGGCGTTCGGATCAGACGTTCCGGAATCGGTGGCAATGCGGATGCGTTCGGGCCGCACCGCGCAGCTAGCTTTGGCGCCGGCGGCAAGCGTCGCGCCTGCCCCGGCGGCAATCGCGGTGCCATCGACCAAGCGGATACCGGTTCCGGTGCTGTCGCCGCGCAAGATATTGGCATCGCCGAGGAAGGTGGCGGCGAACTCGCTCTTCGGGCTGTCGTAGATCTCCTCCGGCGGCCCCTCCTGCACCAGCCGGCCGTCGCGCAGGATACCGATGCGGTCGCTCATCGTCAGCGCTTCTTCCTGGTCGTGGGTGACGAAGATGGTGGTGATGCCGATCTCGCGCTGGATACGCTTCAGTTCTATCTGCATATCGACCCGCAGCGCCTTATCGAGCGCGCCGAGCGGCTCGTCGAGCAAAAGCACACGCGGCTTGGTGACGATGGCGCGGGCCAGCGCGACCCGCTGGCGCTGGCCGCCGGACAGCTGATGCGGCCGGCGGCCACCGAGCTTGCCGAGCTGCACCAGGTCGAGCGCGCGCTGCACCTCGCTGGCGATAATAGCCTTGGCCTCGCCACGCACCGACAGGCCGAAGGCGACATTGTCGGCAACGCTCATATTGGGAAACAGCGCATAGTTCTGGAACACCATGCCGATGCGCCGCTTCTCGACCGGCACCCGCTCGACGCTCTCGCCGCCAATGGCGATGCGGCCGGAGTCGGGAAAATCGAAGCCGGCGATCTGGCGCAAGAGCGTGGTCTTGCCGCTGCCCGACGGCCCGAGCAGCGCATAGAAGCCACCGTCGGCGAAGTCGATGGAGACGTCATCCAGCGCCTTGTGCGCGCCGAAACTGCGCGACAAATTCGATACCTGCACGCCGGCCATTATTTTTCTCCGCCGAATTTGAAGAACCGTGCCGTGAGCAGCATCAGCGCCATCGAGACGACGATGATGATCGTCGAGACCGCGTTGATCTCGGGCGTGAAACCCTTGCGGATCGCGGCGTAGATTTCGACCGGCAGCGTCGTCTGGCCCGGCGTCGACAGGAAATAGGACACCACGAACTGGTCGAACGACACGGCGAAGGCGAACAGCCCGCCGGCGATGACCGCCGGCATGATCCACGGCAGCGTCACGCGCGAAGTTACCTGCCATTGGTTGGCGCCGAGCGACCGCGCCGCCTCTTCGAGTTCCGGCGCAAACGTCTGCAGCCGGGCCGAGACGACGACGATCACATAGGGCAGCGCCAGCGCCACATGGCCGAGCAGGATTGCAAACAGACCCCGCCCGATACCAACGCCGAAGAAGAAGATCAGCATCGCCGTGCCGGTGATCAGCCACGGAATGGCGATCGGCGGAAACAGCAGCGCTTGCAGGAATTTCTTGCCGCGAAATTCGTAGCGGAAAAGCGCTAGCGACGCCGCCGAGCCGAGCACGACGCAGATGATGGTGGTGATGATCGCAATTTCGAGGCTGTTCCAGGTGGCCGAGATCAACTGATCATTCTGCCACAACGAGGCGTACCACTCTTTCGTCCATTCGAACGGCAGTTGATAGAAGGGCGAGACGTTGAACGACATCAGCGCCATGATGATGATCGGGAGGTAGAGGAAGGCGAGCAGCACCCAGATGTAGAGCCGGCCGAGCCATTCCAGGATACGGGTCGTTGCCATCACGCAGCCCTCCGCAGCACCGGCGACGCCAATGCCAGGATGACCAGCACGACGGCCAACAGGATGAAGGAGAGTGCTGCACCCAGCGGCCAGTTGAAGACGGCAACGAACTGGTCCTCGATGACCGTGCCGTAGAAGGTGCCGGTGCGCCCGCCTAGGATACGCGGCTCCATGAACGAGCCGACGACGGGCACGAAGATCAGCGCCGCTCCGGCGACCAGCCCCGGCATGGACAGCGGGATGATCACCCGTCTCAGCATTTGCAGCCGCGAGGCGCCGAGCGAGCGCCCTGCCTCGATCAGCGAGTCATCGATGGCCTGCAGCGTGAGGTAACAGGTCAGCACCATGTAGGGCACGTAGGAGTGCACCAGGCCGATGATGATCGCCGGATAGGAATACATCAGGTCGATGTTGATCTTGAACGGCAGCACGGCGTTGAGCGCGGTGTCGAGAATGCCGCCTTCGCGCAGCACCATCGCCCATGAGAAGATGCGCACCAGCCCGTTCGACCAGAACGGCAGGATGACAAGCAGGAAGATCGCCTCGCGGCTGCGTCCCTTCAGCACCTTGGCCAGCACATAGGCCGCGGGATAGCCGATGAAGACGCACCACAGCGTCACCTCGAGCCCGAGCCGGAGCGAGGCCAGCAGCAGCGTCCAGTAGAGCCCTTGCGAGAAGAAGGTGGTGTAGTTCTCCAGCGTGAACGCCCACGCCTTGCCCGACAGCGGCAGCTCGGTCATGAAGGAAAAGAAGACCATGGCCGACAGCGGCAGGAAAATCGCCACCGTCAGCCAGAGATAGGCAGGCAGGAGCAGGGGCAAAGCCGATCGCAATCCGCTCCTCGAACCGCTCGCGACCTGTCCAGCCATATGCCCTCCTCCCCGAAAAGCCGGCCGCTACTTCACATTCACCTTCAGTTCCTGCCATAGCGCCAGATAGGCTTCGCGCTGCGCATCGGTGATCGGCGCCTGGAACTGGATGCGCTTGGCCACATCGGGATCCCCCATCACCTTGCGGTTGAAGGCATCTTCCGGAAGCGCCGCGACCGCTTTGGTGTTGGCCGACACCGGCGCGCCAACCTTGGTGACCCATTCGACATAGAAGGACGGGTCGATCATGTAGTTGATGAAGGCCTCGGCGCCGGCGACATTCTTGGAGTCGACCGGTATGGAAAAGGCGTCGAGCCAGGCGACGGCGCCTTCCTGCGGGATGACCAGCGCGACCGGCAGCTTGAAATGCGTCTTGGCGCGGTCGGCCGAGCCGCTCCAATAGGTGCCGATGTCGATTTGGTTGGAGGCGACCATCTGGTTCCAGTCGTTCTCAGAACTCCAGAATGTCTTGATCTGCGGCATCAGCGAGGTCAGCTTCGCCTTGACCGCTTCCATGTCCTTGATGTCGTTGATGTTCTGGCCGGTGGCGATGGCGCCGAATTGGACCGCTTCGACAGCGTCGTCGCGGATGACCACGCGACCCTTATGGGCCTCGTTCCACATTTCGGTGATGCTGGTCGGCGGCGTCTCGAAGGCCTTTTCGTTGATGGCGAGCGCGGTCAAGCCCCACACCCATGGCACGCCATAGACCTTGCCGTCGCGGGCGAGCATGGGCGAGCCTGCCTTGTCCGGGCTGATGTCGGCATAGTTGGGGATCTTCGAAACATCGATCGGCTGGATCAGTTTTTCCGCCATGGCCTGGTCGTTGAAGGCGGCGTTGATCATGACGACGTCGTAGAGGCCGGGATTGGTCCTGAGCTTGGTCAGCATTTCCTGTTCGGAATTGAAGAAGTCGTTGACGACCTTGTTGCCGGTCGCCTTCTCGAAGGCCGCGATGGCCCAGGGCTCATCGGCCCCGTAGCCCTTCCAGTTGAGCACATGCACTTCGGCGGCAGTGGCGGCCAGCGTGAATACGGAGGTGACGACGGCAGTCGCCGTCAGGAAAGCAGTCAGTTTGGGCATGCGCATGTTCGTTCCTCTCATTGTTTGCCCGGTTGGCGGGGCTTGTTACGTCTTTAGGCTGTCAGGCCTCTTGCTCCCGGCCGTGCACGGTCGTCATTCGATCGTCATGGCTGAGGAATGTCTGGATCTCCTGGTCGGTCGGCGCGGACGACCCGCCATGGCGGGTGACCGAGAGCGCCGCCGCCGCATTGGCGTAACTTGCCGCCTCGAAGGGTGGCACGCCGCGCGACAGTGCGCTGACGAAGGCGCCGATATGCGTGTCGCCGGCGCCATTGGTGTCGACGGCGGCGACCTTGAAGCTGGGCACGGCCTGCCTGCTACCGTCTGCCAGCCGCACGAAGCAGCCTTTTGCCCCGGCGCGGATGATGACCCCGTCGGCGCTCGGGCAATGATTAGAAAGAAGCCCGGCGGCAATGGCCTCGACATCGCCGGCACCGGCGATCTGGACCGCTTCGGCGGTGTTGCAGCTCAGCCAGCTCGTGCGCGCAAGCACCCGATCGAGAATGGCGCGCGGAATGTCTGATATGACCGGCGTCGGATCGAAGACGAAGGGAATTTCCGCCGGCAGCGCCTCGATCCAGTCGGCCAGCGCATCGCGGCTGCCGGGATAGCTCAGCGTGTAGCCGGAGGCGAACACCCAGTCCCCCGGCGCAACCCGGACGGACGCCATCATGTCGAGATTGAGCATGCTCTCGGCGCCAGGCCACGACACGAAGGTGCGCTCGGCGTCGCCGCTGATCATGGCGACGCAATTGCCGCTATCCATCACTGGCGATGGTGGCGTCAGCGTTGCGATGTCTTCGGCGGCGAAGGCGGCCCGCAGGAAATCGCCATTCGGCCCGCTGCCGAGCTGGCCGCCGAAGGCGACCTTCATCCCGGTGCGGCTGGCCGCGACCATCATGTTGAAGCCGCCGCCGGCGACCTGGGCATAGCTCGATGCGGTCTTTTCGGTGCCGGGCGCCGGCAAGGCGTCGATGCGGTAGACATAGTCCACCACCGCGCTGCCGACATGGAGGAGACGGCCGCTCATGTCAGGCTGAGCTCTGCTCATGCCGCCGCATCCTTGCCGGAGCTGCTTTTCGCCATCCGCATAGCGACCAAGTCGGCGGCAAGAGCGCGCACCTGAGCAATATCGAGGCCTTTCAGCCGGGCGATGTTTTCCTGTGGCAATCGGGAAAAACCGGCGCAGGCGCCCGCCATGCCGGCGGCGATGGCCCCGATCGTGTCGGTGTCGCCGCCGAGATTGGCGCTGATGACGGCCGCCTGCCAGGGATCGCCGCCGGCGATTTCCAGCACCGCGAAGGCCGCAGGAACCGATTCCTGGCTGGCGACGCCGGTGCCGACCAGATCGACGATCAGCCGGATTCCGTCAGCGACAGCCTTGCCGCGGACGAGGTCCCTCCCCCAGTCGATGCGTGCGGCAATATCACCGCCGGTGACCCAGTGTCCGAGCACTGCGCCGCGCCTAGCCGCCGCGATAGCTCGGTCCGAAGCTGCGCGCCAGCCGCCGCCGGCAACGCCGCAACTGACAGCGGCGGCGACGGCAGCGGCCGAGGCGATGGCGATCGAGGTGTTGTGCGTGGCGCGGCAGGTTTCGGCGACCTTGGCGACCAGCGCGTCGAGCGGCTCGGCTGGCATCATGATGCCGACCGGCGCGATGCGCATGGCCGCGCCATTGGTGTCACCGCCGCTTCCGGCCTCCTCAGCCGGCACGCCGTCATTGATGGCATCGATGGCGCGCTTGGTCGAAGGTCCGAGCAGATCGTAGCTGCCGCGCGCCTTCACGTCGCGCTCCCAGTCGAGCAGTGCGTTGACCCAGCGCGTATGGTCGAAGCTATCGCCTGAAACAACCAGGATACGGCCGAGCAGCAGCGCCTGTTCGGTGTCGTCGGTGACAGTGCCGGCGACCAAGCCTTTCGATACCGGATGGTCGACGACGGGCGCAACGAAATCCTCGACATTGCCGTAGAGCTCGGCGATGCGGGCCGGCGACAGCAGCTGCGTCGGCATGCCGAGCGCATCGCCCAGCGCACCGCCGATAAGCGCCCCCATCGCTCGGTCGATCGCCTCGGCGGCGTCCATGCTCAGAACTCCAGGTGAAGGGCGAAATGCGCCGGATTGAGCAGGCTGGTGACATATTCGATGGCGCGGCCATCGGCGGCGCGCGTCAACCGCCGCGTGCGCAGGAACGGCGCGCCGGGCGCGCAGTCGAGAATGGCCGCGTCCTCGGCGCTCAGCATCTCGATATCGACCCATTCCTCGCCATGGTCGGGGACAAGCCCCGCCCCGCGCAGTGTCTGGTGCAGCGAGCCTTCGCGCAGGCCGCGCAACGGCACGTCCTCCAGTTCGGGTGACAGCGGCAGGCGGCTGCGTTCGATCGAGATGGCGTGGCCGTCATCGGCGTTGGAGCGCACCCGGTCGACGGCGATGAAGAACGGGCTTTCGACGCCCAGCCTGGCGGCGAGCTCGGCATCCTGCATGACTTCGAGCCTGAGCGTGCGCGTCTCGGCATTGGCGCCGGCATTGGCCAGCGCGCGCGACCAGCCAACGGCGTCGTCGACCGGCATGCCGTCGAAGGTGACGAACGAGCCGATGCCGACCTTGGTGGTGATCAGCCCACGGCTCGACAACTCCTCAAGACCTTTGCGGATGGTGTTGCGGCTGACGGAGAAGCGCTGAACGAGTTCGTTCTCGCTCTGCAGGCGGTCGCCGAAACCGAGCACGCCGGAGCGGATCTCGTGCTCGAGGACGGTGGCGATCCGTTCGGGCTTGCCCGTTCCGGGAGATGACAGAGTCGTGCGACGCGCCATGGAATACCTGTTCAGTGAACCTGTATAGTCCTGTTCAATATCGTGGCGTAGTAGTCATGTCAACGGTTCATAGCCCAGCACGCTTGTTGAGTTCCCCGGCGTCCCCCCATGCCGGGCAAGATCGCCCTGCTGAGCACGAACGGTTCGTCGTGAGCCGGAATTTTATGGGAACCTTCACCACCCTCGAGCGGTTTTTTCTATAGTCGCAAATGCGGCGACAATCGAAAAATGGAGACAAATGGAGACAAACTATGCTTACGAAAATTCTCGCAGCGTCCCTACTCGCCGCTGGTCTGGCGACCTCTGCGATGGCCCAGAATGCCAGCGACCCGGACGCTGACATGGGTACCGGCAGCGACAGAAGCGTCGTCACCGACCCGGCCCCGATTGATCCGAACCTGGCCGAACCGAATACTGTCGATCCCGGGATTACTGGTAGCATTATTGCGGGCCCTGACGGCTTGAATTCCAATGCCGATCGGAACTGCCCTATAGGCCCGCAGGGCGCGATGCCCGATGCAACGAACAAGGCTCCCGGCACGGTTTCACCGACCGTCAACGACAATCACTGCGGCAAGTAACCGAGATCGATTTCGGGAACTCACGCTTTTCGGCCGCGGCACGGACAGAGCTTCGTCTCGCGGCCGAAGCGCTATATGTTCTAGCTCGCTGAAGCCTTGCGCGGCCGGGCAGCCTTTGGCTTAGTGCCCTTGGGCTTGCTATCCTTGGCCGTGCTATCCTTGGGCTTGGCCGCCGCCGGCCCCTTCGGCCGAGCCGCCTTCGCTTTCGGCTTGCTGTCCTCACCGTCGATCTCGGCTGTGGCCTGGTCCCAGTGCTGCTGATGCGCACCGTCGGGCCGGCCGGCTTGTTCCCAGATCGCGTGGGCCCGCTGACGAATGCGTTCTTGCCTGTCGTCCGTCACTGTTGCCTCCATCGGCTCGAATCCGTGAGCGACAACTGTTTTAGCTGAAATTTCGATCGGCGTCTTGAGCGGCTTCAGCCCTAGTCGGATAGAACCGCGACACCGAGGAGTGCTGCCTTCTTGGTGATCAGCCCCGCCAGATCCGCGTCCGAGCGTTCCGTTCCAGTTCGCTCACGCACCGCTGCAATCAACTCCTTCATCGACAACAGGGCAGTGCCCCGTTCAGCAAGCAATTTGTCGACAGATGCGGCCACATTGACATTGGAAGACTCGACATGCGGCAGCATGGAAATGGCTCCTTCCCGCGACAAGACGATCAACAGCCGGCTGCCTGCCGGCGAGCCGCCGCTCCCTCTTGCGTCTTCCCGAGAGAGCGGCGGGTGAAGGTCAGTCGATGACCTGCACGATCCTGCGGGTGCCGGGATCGACCAGCACGGTGCGATCGTCGACGACCACGTATCTGTATTCCACGTCGGGAACGTCGATCGGATGAAGCTCAACCGTGTCGGGCAAGGTGGAACCGACATTGAGCTCCACTCCCAGAAGGCTGATCGACGCCAGCGGGTGCCTCTGCACGTATTCGCGGACGACTGTCTGCTGCTCGGGCGTGATAATCACCTGGTCTGCGGTGGCCACGCCGACACCGGCGAGCAGAACCAGCCCGGCGGCGGCAGGAACAAGGTGGATTTTCATCGTCTTCTCCTGTCTGGTTTGCGGACTCCGCCTTCCACAGTCAGGAACGGCAAGCCCAGATTGCAAAACGCCCACGCAACCTTCTTGTTCCGTGAGCGGCCGCTAATCGATCGCCGCATTGGCGCCGCCTTGATGCGTTGCTGCGAGAAATCGCAGTGGCCCGCGTTCCTGTCCGCAGGCACGCGGGCCGATCGGATCTCCCGATCAGCAGCGATACCGGAGGGGGGTGATATCGACTGCTTCGACAAGAACAATTAGCAAGAACTAATGTTCCGGGCCGCAAGCGAAAAAGCCTGCGAACCGCCGCGAGACGGCGAGCGCGGCCTATTGTTTCGGCGGCTGCGCCGGCACCTCGCCGGGCTTGATCACCGGCGTCCTGCCTTCGTCCGGCGGCGGTGCGGCCATGCCCTGATCGCCCGTCGGCGGCGGCTGCAGCACGCCGTTGCAGGGATCAAGCATCTCAGTCAGGCTGTTGTTGATGGCCGGCGGCTTCTGCTGCTGGCCGTTCTGCGGTTCGGCCTGGCAAGGGCCGGCGGGCGCCTGGTCGGGTGTCTGGTTATCCGTCTGGGCGGCAACCGGCGCCGCCAACGCCAGTGCGCCCAGCATCAACATGCTCGGCAAGAGTGCGAAAGGTTTCATATCGAACTCCTATCCTGCGAAGGACCATCTCCTAGCCAAAGCAGTGGGCGGCGATTGGTTCCCGCATGCGGCAACGCGCCCAGCCCCATGCTGGTTCAGGAAACGCCCGCAAATTCATGAGCTCCGTTGCTATTCGACCGACACGATAGTTTTGAGCGGCAATGCGGATGACATCCGTTGAAGACGCAAAAAAACCGCCCCGTTTCCGGGGCGGGCGCGGCATGTTGAGGAATCGTTAATCAGCGATTGCTACTATAGCGAGATCATGACCAAGAACCTCGGAAACGCCGTCAGGAACGCCCCAAAGGACCCGGCAAGGAACTCCGTGCTCAGCCGGCTGGCGCCGGCCTTGTTTCCCCTGGCGGTCGTCGCGCTGGGGTATCTGGTCGGCCGGCAATTCTTCGGCTTCTAGGGCATCCGGTCCCGCGGCTTCACACGAAAAACCTTGGATCGAGCGCCGGCTGCTTCTCAGTCCGGGAAATCGAAGACCGGTTCCTCGCATCGATGGACACGACATTGACCGTCACGCGTCCGGATATAGGAGGTGACAGGCACTTCGGGCCAGTCGCATTCATTGCCGAATTGGCGGACATATCGATCATAGGTGTTGCGGCCGGTGGTCAGGACGACTGCACGCCGGCTCTGGATCAGAAGTTGCGTCTGTTCGCATGTCATGGTGCGCGCATCCGGCCGGGCGTAAGCCATGCTTGTGGCGGCGAGCAGGATCGCTGCGGCTGTCGAGACGATTGGGCGAGCTGGCATGGGTACATCCTCACAAGGGTCGTGCCTAACGCGCACCTTCGCCCGTGGTTCCGCAATCTTCACCCCGAGCGGTATCTCCCGCGGGAGACTGTTTACCGCGGCGCAATAAGACAGGCGCAATCACTCCTCCTTCCCCGGCTTGAACCGCCTCACCACCACCTCGAAGACGATGTCCGAGATCCACATCGCCGAGACGCCGATGAGGAACGCCGCGGCCAGCGTCGTGGTGTCGTCGTCAGGCGACGGAATCGGCAGGCCGGTGGCGCGGAAGTAGTGCACCACTGGCAATGTCAGGTAGGCCGCCGCCAGCGCGCCGCAGATCGGCGACGCCACCATCTCGCGAACCTTGTAGCGGTGGCGTGACAAGGCTCGCAAGATGCCGCCGGAAAGGCCGGCGACCACCACCGGCGCCTTGATGCCGAGAGCATCGAGAAGCTCCTGTATCATGGCTTCCACCCGCACCATCTGGCGCCCTTCCCGTTGTAGGCATTCACCTCGTCGAGTTCGGGTCGCGTCATGGCTGCGACGACCGCCACCGACGGACGGCGCTGCTGGTTGTGTTCGCACCAGACCTGACGCGCCGGCGAAACCGGCGTTGTGCATCCGGCGAGCAACAGGCAGAGGATCAGTGCTTTGCCCATCGCATCGCCTCCCGCCGTGCCGCTTCGTCCGGCAGGTCGCGCGCCGCGCGTTCGGCATCGGTCGCCTCGCGGCCCATTTCGAGGCGATCCTGCGCGGCGGCGAGCTCTTCCGCCGCTCGCCTGGCCGCATCCTTCTTGGCCTGGCTGACGCCTCCGGCGACATAGAGCCCGACGCCGCCGACCAGCGCGGCGAAGATCGCCATGATCGCGTTGTTGCCGGCGAGCGCGCTCAGCATGGAAAGCACCCACATCTCAATTGCCCTCCACGGCGGGTTGCTTTTTGACGAGGCCGGCGACGCCGTCGGGGACGACATTCATCAGGATCTTGAGCAGGGTCAGCACCCCGGCGATCTTGAGCGCCAGGGCGGCGTCGATGCCGAACATCGTCCAGTCGAAGCCGACCAAGCTGGTGAGCAGCAGGATCAGCACATTGATCAGATTGTGTGCGGCATTCGTATTGAACCACTTCATGGTTTTGCCTTTCGAAACAAAGAGGGGACCTTTCGAAACAAGGGAAGGATTGCGGCGACCAAGGAGGCCACGACTACGGCCCAGGGCCGGACTCCAGCCTTGCCCGGCTCTGCCTTCGGAGCCGAAGGCGTGGGACCTTCCGGTTGTGGAGCCTGTGGGATCGGGACAGGCGCTGGAGGCTGCGCTGGGGCAGCGGGCGGCCACGGCGTGTCCTTGATCCCAGACCATTTGCGGAACGCGTCGGCAAGCCGGGTGTCATAGGCGTTCTTCCTGTAGGACGCGCCGTTGTAGCCCTTGGCAAAGCCGGCCCAATCATGCTTGCGCAATTTGTCGTCGAGCCGGTTCGCGGCGATGAAATTGACCGCCGCCGCCAGCTGCAGCGCCTCGTCCTCCATCATGGCTTCGACCATGGCCTGCACGGTGAGGAAGCCGGCCGCCTCGAAATTCTCGCCGAGAACCTGGCCGAGGCCCCATGACGCCGATCTGAGCGCCGCCGTCTCGTCGATCGCGCAGGCGGCTTTCAGGCGCGGATAGCTGTCCCGGGGATAAGGCTTTTCGCCCCACCTGACATAGGCAAGGCCAGCCGCGACAGCTTGTGCCCGCGCCGTCCCCGACAGGTTGCGAAAAAAGACATGCGGCTCGAACAGGATGATCGGCCGGCCCTGGGCGTCGAAGCCATGCCCGCTGGTCTCGACATCGAGGAAGGCATGGATCTCATCCTCGCCGACGCCGATCCTGGCGCCAAGCCTCGGCAGATCGAGATCGGTGAGGCGCCTGGCGGCGCCCTTGAACGTGGTGTCCATGGGTTTCCTTTCCGCCCTCGCGGGCAGGTTGATGTTTGCAAGCGATTGTGTGAGATGAGCCCAAAGGGGAGGATGGGCCCATGTCGCAAGATGACGGAACGGCCGCAGCGCGCCGGACGGTGAAGGCCGAGCTATGCGCGGTCGGCCGCGACAAGCCGTTGCTTGTGGCTTTGGCAGCGATCTTCTGCCTCTATTGGGGGGTGGTCGCGGGGCCAATCCTCTATGCGTTCCTGGCCATCCGGGGCATGGCGGAGTTCTTCAAGTGACGGTGTCGACCATCTGAGAACAGCTCGATCCGTCTTGCCACCTCAACCGAAATTGCTTAGCCGGGATGAAACTGCTCCCATCAACCGTTCGTGCTTCGTGGGGACACAGGGTGCGGGAGGGCACGTGACAATAAGGATCAGGCTTCCGGGCGGGACGTTGAAGATCAAGAAAAGGGACGAGCTTCGTCGCCGCGAGCAGAAGCGCGAAGTCCCGGTCTGGCAGGTCGGAAAGTACTTCATCGTCTGGTGGCCGAGCAGCATGTCGCGGTCCGGGCGCCCGCCAAAACGATAATCCGAGCCTGCGACCCGAACCCTTCTGGAACCAGTTCCAGAAATAGCCCCAGAAATAGTCAATGACCGGCTGTTGACTCTTCCGCTGCGGAAGCTCTTTAATTGCTGCGCTGCACAATGGGGTTGGGCTGATGGCGGTTCGTATCAAGTTGCCGGGCGGCACCTTGAAGCTGAAGGTGTATCGGGAATTGCGCGAGCGCGCCCGCCGCGTGCCGGTTCTGAAGATGGGTTCGCTGTATTTTACCTGGTGGTCGAGCCGCCAGCGTCCTTTGAACGACCAGCCGGGTGCACCGGACGATCCTGACCGGCCACAGGCAATGCGTTGACGCCTTGGACCGTCATCGGGCGCCTGCGCTCAAATCCTTCCGGAATTAGTCAAAAAACTCGCCTATCGGCTGTTGACTCTTCCCTGGGGGAAGTTCTCTAATTGCTGCATTGCACATCATCGTTGCGTTGCACGGCGGGAGTTGAACCGATGGCAGTGCGTATCAAATTGCCGGGCGGCACCCTGAAGATGAAAGTCTATCGCGAATTGCGGGTGCGCGAACGCGAGCGTCGCGTGCCGGTCATGAAGATAGGTTCGCTGTATTTCGTCTGGTGGTCGAACAGCCAGCCTCACAATAAGCCGCAAGACAACCATCAATAGCTGTTGCGCCATTCGCCTGCGTATTTAGCGCCGCTACGGCCTCGGCGCCGTTGATAAAGTTACCGGACCACTCATCCGGTATAGCCCAGCCGATCCGGCGTCACCCGCTACGTTCTTTCCAGAACGTTCCGTTGGATTTTTGCGCCTGGCGACTACGCAGGGGGCTGTTCTTCGGAGCGAGAGAATTCTCTTCGGCAATTTTGAAGGGCGTCTCGATCAGAGTCGCGATCGATATGCAAGTCCGTGCGAATGGCGAACGCCAACTGCGCAGGCTCTCCAATCAGAGACACTGTTAAGCCAAACGTATTAGAGCGTGAACGCGGGACTATCGCGCTTGCAAAGCGCCGCCGCTTGCCGCAAATAGCGGCAGAAACGTGGGCAGCCTAATGATAGTGATGCGTACTGACCAGCCGGTAGCACAAAGCCTCAAGCGCTTTTCGGCCCATTTCCGATTCTTCGCGGGATCGCAGCTTATCGCCGAAAGGTTGCCGAAATCGCGTTTCGGGCGAAACTGAGATGCCGTTCGTTCCACGGTTCGTGTATCGCCTAGCTGGCATCAACGCCGGCGCCGGCGCGAAGATGAGTATCCAAAGCATTCGCACCGCACGGCGTGGCCATCATGCGATCGGCGAGGAATGTATCCTCCACTGCGCTTTTTCCTTTGACCGGCCCGACGCAAAGATCACCGTCGGCCAGCGCAGCTACATCGGCAAGAGCCACCTCGTCGCGGCCGAGCGCATCGAAATCGGTAATGACGTGATCATAAGCTGGGGCACCACGGTCGTAGATCACAACTCGCATGCGACAAGATGGCAGAATCGGAAGGCCGATGTCGCCGACTGGCATCAGGGAAAGAAGGACTGGTCGAACATCACCATCGCGCCGGTGAGAATTGAAGACAACGTCTTTATTGGCTTCAACACCGTTATTCTGAAAGGTGTGACGATCGGCAAGGGCGCAGTCGTCGGCGCCGGATCGGTAGTAACAAAAGATGTGGCGCCCTTCACCATGGTTGGCGGCAACCCTGCCAGGCAAATCGGCGACCCAGTGGCTCGATCAGTGGCTTGAGCACAGAGCTCCGGCCATGTAAGCGACACTGCGCATTGCGGCTTTAGGCGCAATTTTCAGGAACTCTGTCCGCACCTTGTACTTCAGCCATCCTTTTGTACGACCTGCCAAGTGTTGCTCATAGGCGAGATCATGAGGAAAGACTTTAAGCCGCTCGACCGCCAGTCCGGAGGTCTTGAGCAGGTTTTCGAATGATAGGGTGGTATAGAAGTTGATATGCCCATACGGCCCCGACATGCGGATGGCGCGGTCTAGCCTTCGCGTATGCTCCAGTGGGACCTCGATATAGAGCTTTTTGCAGACCCTCGCCGCCTCTGCCAAGAACAAACGTTCGTGTTCGACGTGCTCGACGACGTGGATCGCCAACCCCAGATCGAACGACTTGTCGGAGTGCGGAATGTGGTAGCCGTCAAAAACATCGAGGCTCTTCAGACTAGGGATTTTCCGTGCCTTGATGGCCTCAATACCCGAGGTCGAAATCTCGACCGCTCCGAGTGTCTTTGCCAGATTTCGCTTGTTGAGTTTGTCCAGCACAGCTCCTTCACCGGCCCCAATATCAAGGATCTTTTCGAAGGTCTTCCCCTGGAGGATCGCTTCGATATGACCGACTGACTGCTGCGAAGCAATTTCGCGTTTCGCAGCTACTTTGCCATCTGCGTAGTAATCATCATAGATCGCTATAATGCTGCCGGCGTCCGCCATCGACAAATCCTCCTAAGGATCGCCCCCGCCAACCCGACCGTGCCATAGCGCGCGAACCGCGTCCAGTACGGACTAGGAGCCACCAAGCCACATTTCGACGAGACCTTCGGCATCGTCCTTAGGCATTGTGATTTCTCGACAATGAGTCGGGTCACTGGGCTTGGTAATCAGAATTTTCTTGCCGACGATCACCCATTCCTCACCTTCTTCGAGCGTCGCGATCACTTTACCCTTGCGTCGAATTGCGAGTGGCATCGGCTATCCCCTCTCCGCGACGTATTCGACGAAGCGCAGCGCGTTGCCGTAGTGGCCGGCATCGTTGTAGTGCAGGCCCTCTTGATAGACTCCTGAATTGATGTAATCGAACCCGTCGATCGGGATCGTCAGCACATTTCGCGACCGGTAGGTTTGGCGAATCGCGCCAAGCGCTGCATCGTAGGTTCGGCCACCCGTATAGCTGCCGTTCCACGAAGATGATGGCCGCGTCGGCGGCATGACAACGATGCGGGGCGCCGAGGCCGCTTCCAAAGTGTTGATGATCGAAGTGATGTTAGCCGAAATCGTAGCCGGCGGCGTGCCGAAACTATCGTTGATGCCCAGGGCGAGGACAGGCACAATCTTGCCGCCAGCATAGCCGCATTGAGCGATGGTCGAGGCAAGGCGCGGCGCGTTGAAGGACGCGAAGGTATAACTTCCGTGCGCGGCGCGCAACGTGCGCAGGCGCGGGCGCGAGCCGGCCGCCTTGATGCCGAGCCGGATAACCCCCGTGATCTCCACAGGTCCGCCTACGGCCGTGAGCGTATAATTCCCGCTCGCAGCCTGCCCTGTCAGGGACGGGCCGGAATATTGATCGAGCGCCAGGGCGCCGGCAGCGTTCACAATCTTGTAGGCTGCGTCGCCGTTAAAGGCGAAGGCGAGCGAACCTTGACCGGCGTCCTGGGTGTAGTGGACGTCGACCTGTTCATAAGCTCCTGTGAACGCCAGGGACGCGCCATCCGCAAGGATGATGCTTTCGCCGAGCGGCCCACGCGTTCCCGTCGAGACGATTCCGCTGGTCGTAACGCCATAGAAATCCGGGGTGTACGTGGAGCTTGGCCGGAGCGCCGTCATCCCCGGTTCATCGGCCGCGATGCCGAGGTTGGCGAAGCGGGTAACGAGATTGAACCAGTGCGCCGGGCCGTTGCTGGCCAGCGCCCAATGACCAATGCTATCGGCGATCAGGCAGAGCACATCATTGTTAGCGATATGCTCCGCCATCTTAGTGCGGAAGCCGTCATAGAGGTTGTAAAGTGATGGCTTAGGCGAAATGAAGAACCTCTCGCCGTTCACTATAGGCTTGCCCGGTCCATTGAACCCGTTTCCGGACGCAGGCATGGCCGTCAAGGCGAAACTGCCGGGCGGCACATAGGGATATGGATGCGCGGCCGCAGCGGCGGCAAAAATTGCTGTCGCATCAACGACACCATTTGGGTCGGCGTCCGCCAGCAGAGCCAGCCCCGTGTTCTCCCCTCCGCCGGTCAGAGCCCGTGAGACGTCGGCAATAAGCCCAGTCTTGATCGTGAAAGCCACCTCATAGCGGTGCTGGGTGGATGAGGCCACCGTCGCGCCGTTCGACAGCGCGCCGGCCCTGATCCATACGGGGATGCCCTGCGGATTGACGCTGTTTTGAAACTTGTAACCGCCGCCGCTGATCGCCGGATACTGCCCCGCTGCAATCGGGATGCTGAGAGGGATTTTGCTCATACCATTGGCCAGCGTGATCTGATGGGTGCTGATCACGTCGACGGTCGGGTCGCCATTGTACTGGATTACGTGAATGTTGGCAGTTCCGGGTCCGCTTGCGCCAACGTCGACCTCGGTGATGTAGCCATCGGCTTCTGCCGGAGTTTGGAAAACGACGCTGTAATTTGCCGGCGTATTCGTCCCGGTGTTGACCAAGGCCGGCCAACCAATCACCTGCTCTGCACCCACCGTCTCTTCGAGTCCGGAAATCGAAGCATAGGCCGTCCGTGCCTTGGCGGAAACTTCGCCCGCAAATGTAGCTTTCCATTGTGGGCCATTGGTGAAACCGACCGATTTTTCCGTACTCACTGTCGGGACAGCGGCCGTGAACCACTCGCTTTCGCCATTCGGAATTGTCCCCGGCGTATAATACCAGGTGCCGGAAATCCACTGGACGCCTACAACACTGCCGGCCGGCTTCAAGATTGAAAGCCCGCTGAGAGTTGAAACGCCGGTCGCGACAATGACCTCTTGCTCGGAGACCTTCGTAAGCGTGCCGTCACCTTCAACATGGGCTATGACCACGTTCAAAATGCCGACCGTCCCCATGCCAGTCTCTAGAGCCGTCAGATACTGGTCAACGGTCTTCAGAGAGAGCGGCCAAAAGTAAACGCTTGGGTTGCTGACGGCCGTTCCCGCACCGGTAATGGCGACGGGACCGGCCTTTTGCGACCCGATCAGGGCGGCGATATCGGCCGGCGTCGACACCAAGCCAGTCTCGGTCGCAACCGGCCCTGCCGCCACTTGGTAAAGTCCGAGCTCCGTCGCCGTGACTGGCGTCCAGAAATATTCGCCAACGCCGACATTCCGGCCCAGGACCGCCGCCGCACTTGCGCCTGCCAACCCCGCCGATGCCGCGAAATTGAAGCTCGGCGCCACTGTGTAGAAGCCCGGCGCTGTGACCAGGATCTGCGTCAGGGCGCCGCCGGCGACCACGAACCGCCCGACGGCACCCGAACCGGCACCGCCGGTAAACGCCAGGTCGAAGGCACCATCAGTGCCGCCGGAGCCCGCCGCGATCCGCACCGCTGCCGACGACGCCAAGGCCGATCGCCGCCGCGATCGTCGGAAAGATACCCTTGCCATACAAAGATGCGTCGCGCGCCGCCTGGGCGCTGGCCAGATTGGCCGCGGTAGTGACGACATCGGCGGCGGTTTGTCCGGCATTGGCGGCGGTTTGTCCGGCATCGGCGGCGGAGGTGGACGCGCTGGCGGCTGCCTGGCCGGCACTGGCCTCAGTGGCATCCTTCAGCACCTGCGTTTCATCGCGCAGCGCTTCGACCTCATCGACAACGTCCGAAACGTCGGGCGGCACAAACGGGATAATGGCGATGGCGTCGGTGCCCACGACCGGCGCGTCGGCCGTAAACTGAAACACCCGGTCGGAATTGGCTGACCCGACCTGCGTGTGAACCGTCGTTCCCTTCTGCAGGGTGCGGGCGGTACGGGCGTCGGCGGCACGGAACCATTCGCCTTCGCTCACCGTGTAGATGCCGTTCTGCGTCGGGTCGGCCTGATCCTTGACCAGCACCCGGTCGCCGACCGCCGCCGGCACGCCGTCGATGGTCTGCAAACCCTGGAGGATGACATTGACCGTGGTCGCTAGACGCACGGGTTCGCGTTCGCCGGTCAGAAGTCGAACGGCGGCAGTTGCAGGTCGGGCCATCAGGCTTGCTCCATGAAAAAAGCCCCGCGAAAGCGAGGCTGGAAAGTGTTCTGAGATTTCGCCCACGGGACGTGCGGTCCATGGCGTATCGGGGGAAGGTTCCGGCCCTTGGGGCGCGGAAGAAACGCAGCTGGCCTAGCCGGGGTGTCCGCTGCGGCCTATGTCAATCCGCCAACGCGCCTCTTTGTCCAGCCTGCGATTGTCAGCCCGCACGCCATGCCGGCGCAGTCGGCAACCCAGTCGAGCACATCCATATCGCGCCCTATCAGTTGCGCGCCCTGAAGAACCTCGATCGCCGCGCCGGTCAAAGCGAGGAGAACAATCAGCCTTGTCTTGTGTTCCGGCCAGCCGAGGCTTCCCAAGGCCGCCAGCACGACGAAGGCGATGGCGTGGTTGAGCTTGTCGTCATGAAACGTGACCGCCATGCCGAGATCCGGCAGGAACCGCACCGGCAGAAGAGCAAGCAGGAGAACGCCGGTCAACGTGACCAGAAAAACGATCCTTGCCATGATCGGAAAAGAGTCTACGCGTAACAAGATAGGTCAGTCCTTCATCTGAAAAGTCTGGCTCGCCTGACATGGTCCCGACAGGGAACTACCAGCTCGCGCAACATCCGAACCTGCGGCACGCCATAGGCTACCATCATGACCATAATCAGACCACCGGCCGGTGCGCGCACGATTGGCCGCGCTTGTCGGCGAGCCCAGTACATCACTCTCGAAGTTCCGGCAGAACCTTTTCGTCGAGGAATTTGAGACGGCTGCCCAACATTTCAGCGTAGCGGGATTCGCCGGCACATTGACAGGGATCAACTTCGCCACCGACTTCCCCTGCCGCGCGGCCTCAACCCATTCTTCCATGGCGCCGATATATCCGTCCAGCGCCTCATAGGGATTCTTGGCGTCGTCACAAGGTATATATGTTGGAGGCACATCGCCAACGATCACCCATATCCACTGAGCCACATCGGGTCTGCCGGGCACGATCTCGAACAAAAAAATGTAGATTATGCCATCGGCGCCGTATCCGAAGTATTCACCTTTGATGGCTGAAACCCAATCATAGAATTCAAGATATTTCCGGGCTTCCCGACGTGCAGCATCAAGCTCTTCATCGCCTGTGCTTTTGTCGGTCGACGGCAGGCGGGTGACGCTGCTTAGGTCTGGGATGGCAGTGTTCATGTTATTTCCTAGGATTTCCCAACGTTGCAAAGGTTCAGCTACGGTCAATGCAATGGACGCCCGAACAAGATTGCACCTTAGAGCCCACAGAATTTTCGGGGCAACATCTCAAACAACTCGGTGGTCATCTGCCACCCGGACCTTGTCGTTATCTAAGGTTGATACGAACGGGTGTTCCCGGTGGCAGGTCTTTAACTTGAACTATCAGTTGGCCCATGAAGTGCCAATAGATCTCCAAGTCCGATAGTTCCAGATTTTCGATTTCGTCCTTGCCGTTCAGAAATAGTGGTTCTTTATAGCCTATGCATTGGTTATACGCAGGCTCGGCGCCGCCCGCGCCCCGCCAATCTGCGTACATGTTGGCGGCCAGCGCTGCCTCTTCGTCCTCCATAAGTTCGACTTCGTGGAAGGTCCGGATATTGGCAGGTATCTGAAGGGCCTGTCCCGTGCCCGGTTCGAACATCACGACACCTGGTTCCCCCTGCTCTAGCCGCCACGTATCGGTCGCGAATGCGGTCCCCTGCCAATCGTAACCAAAGCAGGTGATCCGCCCAGTGAATTTAGGGAAACCCAGGCAGACACGTTCATTCCAATCCGCCACCTCTGACGCACGAATGATGCGGTACAGACCATGCTTGAACGAAGCACCGCCGAAACTGGAGAGCAACTCGCTCAATCCGTGGATTTTCGAATCCAACGGGAAATTGCCACTGTCGGTCGGTAACCTGCCGTCTATTGGAAAGTTTCGAATGAACCTCTCAAACACTAGCGATCTCCAATCGTCACTTTGTTGATTCTCGTCCCGTGAGGGAGATTCTTGATTTGGTTCTTTATCTGGGCGCCAAAACTCCGATTCACGCTCAGATCTAGGCCGCTAAAGTTAGATAGTGTTTCTTGCCCATTTAATTGCAAATCAACTATATGATCGACGTCCTCGTTAGGCGCGACCTCGTTGCCAGCCTCAATATACCTGCGGCGAGCCGGTTTCGAATCCCGAACCGAGTGATGGTTTACAGAGGTCTCACGATCAGTCAGCCGCTGGGCTTTGAGGCTTGCTGCTTCTCGTTGCGCATCATTCCATTTTCGCATGTAGCGCATGCGCAAGTCATCACCAACGGCGATGTGGCTGCCGCCGCCGGCGACGCCCTCGCCCTCCATTGTGAGCGGCTCTGGAACAGCCTCCGAAACCAGAGAATTTGTAGGTTCCGGGCTTGCGGCAGGATCAACATCGGCGGGCCGACCGGTGAGCCTTGCCACCACCTGGCTGCCAATTGCACCGAGCCCCTCGGCAAGGAGATTGCCGCCAGCGCCCCAAAGCGCGCCGTTGGCAATCCCCCACGGAACGTTCTCGCCTGTGTTGAAGGCGTATGCCCCGCCATAAGCGCCACCCGCCACGCCCCCTACGCCGGTTCGGGCGGCAATGCCGGTCAAGCCGGTCTCCGCCGCCGCGCCGATGCCTGCCCGGCCTAGCAAACCGATTGCGCCCTTTACCAGGCCATATCCGCTCAAGCCGGCGCCGAAGGCCTCGGCTGCCCAACCGGCCGAGCCGGCCCGGTCCTCGGCGTCCTCGGTCTCGGCCCGCTCATTTTTGAGAAGGTCCTCGTAATTCCCACCCGACAAAGCGGAGTCCAGCTTGGCGGAGATCGCATCCGCACCTCCGGCGGCCGCGCCCTTAGCCGTGAGGCGACCGACATCCGAGAACGCCAAGCCGAATTGCTGTAGCCACGGCATGGTGCTGTACTGAGCCTGCGCCGGATGTTCCCCGATCCACGCCAGCCCATTCTTGAGCACCGCAACCTGGGCTTCCAACAACTCTGACGTGACGTTCGGATCTTGGGCAGCCTTGGCTCGCCATTGGGCTTCCGCCGCCAAGGAAATCTGTTCGGCCATCGCCTTGCGTGCATCCGGGTCACGAACCGCCAGGACAATCGAACTCAACTCGGCAAGACGCGTTTCGAACGGCACGCTTTGGTCGATATATTTCGCGGCCTGTTGGTCAGCTGCGGCCCAGGGCAGCGGCAGCATCCCGTCGAAGCCCATCTCTTGTTGGGCAGCGACGGCCCAGGTTACGGCAGTCTTGTAGTCGTCCGGAGTTGAGACCTTCCTCCAGTCGGGAGCCTTGTCTTGGAATAGTTGGCTGATATAGCCGACGGGGTCGGCGCGTCTGGCACCCAGTGCCAATTGCGCGGCGCCGGCCTTTATCTCGTATTGCTCGCGCTCTTCTGGCGAACCGTTTGGGCCGGGTTCAAAATCCCGAAGCTCAGCATGTATTGCTTGGTTCGGCGCCGAGCGCATGTCGAAGACCGCACCGGCAATGCCAGCCGTAATGTTGAATTTCTGGAAATGCCTGATGCCCTCTTCGGCACCGTAAATGTTGACGAAATCCTGCTCGGTCGGCTTCTTCTCGGGATATTTGCCCGTGGTGGCGATGACGGCCGGGGCATTCTGCTCTGCGAGTTGCACCTCGGCGCGGGCATCGACGAGTTGCGCGGCATTCGCCGTGTTGGCCTGATTGCGTAGCGCTTCAACTTCGCCGGGCGCCAGGTAGGTGATGGCGTCGATGGGTGCGGTGCCAGTCCCGTCGCCCTTCAGAGCCACCGCGCTGGAGCTACCGCTCGATGCATTGGCGGCACCGGCGACTTGGGTGATGTCGCTGCCAGAGGAATTCGCTGGCTGCACCACGCCGAACATTTCGAGGGCCCGCGTGGGATCCTTGGCAATCAACGCCTGGAACCGGGCCTTTGCCGTGGTGCTGAACCAGTCTTTCACGATCTGCTGCCTGATCTGCGGGTCGAGCCCCATCTTGTCGATCAGGTTGAGCCCGTCCTGCCGGGCCGCTTCGAATGTGATGGTATCGTCCGGGTCGCTCTGCGCGATGGCGGTAGCGTTGGTTTCCAGCACCGTGCTGAGCTCGGTTTGCTCATAGTCCTGGCGGCGCTGAACCTGTTTCGCCGCGATGCGCGCCGAACCGGCCGCGCGCAGGATTTCCTTCTGCTTGATAAAATTCGCGCGCTGACTCTCGGGTATTTTCGGCAGGATGCCGTCGAACAGCGTGTCAAACAGGCCTGGCTTGACCACCTGGCCAGTGCGTGGATCGACCTGGCCATACATGCTGTCATGCAGGCCGCTGCCGTCTGCCGGCGCGTTCTGGGTCGCGTCATTCTCGGCCTGCGCGATCTGCCCGTCGAACTGCCGGCGGACGATCTCGGCATCGAACGCTTCCTGCTGCTCTTTCTGCTGCCGATACCGCTCGGCGACGGCCGAGAGCTCGTCGCCAAAGCCTTGCATGGCGGCGCCGAGCGGCGAGCCGCCGGGATAGGAAACCACGTTGCCGGTATCGAGCCGGCGCTGGGCGAGCTGGAGGGGAATGGTCGCCATTTATCGCATCCCCGCCCACGGATCGTTGAGTGCCGAACTGCCAAAGATCACGGCCCGGTTCGGCGCCGATGCTGTCGGGGTCGAACCCTCGCTCGGGTCCTGGATTTTGGAGAGGCCATCGACGAGATTGCCGCCGGCCTTGAAGATCGAGGCGGTCACCGCCTGTTTGCCGGAAAAGCGCGAGATGGCGGCCTGCGCGGCCAGATTGTTCTGGCGCAGCTGCGAGCCGTATTGGATCGCCTTGATGTCGAGCTGGCCCTGCCTTGCATTGGCGGCCAGCACCTCAGTCGGCGAGCCTGCGATGCCGACGCCCGAGGCACCCGCCTGGGCGCGCGCCTGCGACAGCAAGAGGTCCTGCTTGTGACGCTCCTGGCCCTGTTCGAAGGCCGCGCTTTGAGCCTCGGCCTGCGCCTGCTGCTCATAGGCCTTGGCCTGGTAGTCGGCCATCTGCCTCGACTGCTGGCCTTCGACCAGCGCGCCGCCCACCGAAAGAGCCGTGCCGATAAGGGCAAGTGTGCACATGGTCAGCCTCGTTCGCTGGCGGGAATGAATTTGCTTTTGACACCTTCGACCGGCGCGCCGAGCGCCGGGCGCGGGTCGAGCGCGCCGCCGGGGCTGAGGAAGGACAGAAGCAGCCTGTCGGCCTGAACCGCTGGCCGACTGAGACGGGCAGGCACGGCCGCGTGCGGTCCGGCCATGGCAGCGCGCCGGGTGGTGGTCAGATTGATTTTGAGGTCGGCAACGCCGGCGGCGTTGAACAGGCCGTTGGCAGTGGCGATCGCGCGGACGAGCGCGTCGGCCTCGAACAGTTCCTGGCGCAGTTGCTCGATCAGCCGGTGGACGGTGCGCCAGCGCTCGCCGAGCGAAGCGGCCTTGGACTTGATCTCGTCGCCCAGGGCGACGATGTCGGCCCGCGCTTCCCTTTCGGCGGCTTCGACGCGGCGCTTGTTCGCCGCCTCGACGGTTTTCTCCAGCAGCGCGATTGCCGCATTGCAGTCGGTGAGCGCGGCGCGCACCTCGCCCAGGTCGCCGTCGCCGAAGATCGCGCGATCCTCGGCCCGTTCCAGCTCCTGTTTGCGGGCGGCAGCATTGTTGAGGTCGGTGTCGAGCAAGGCGATGACGGCAGCGAAATCGGCAGCCGTCCGCGCCCTGCCAAGATCTTTGGCATGGGGGAATAGGGTCACGGGAGGAGGGTCCTTTTTGGGGGCGGGATGGTTATCTCCCCCCTCGAGGGGGAGATGGCCGGCAGGCCAGAGGGGGTTGTCTCGCGTGAAGCGTCAGCCTCTTACGTCCGTTATGGGAGTCGCGTCAGGACGCGCCGACCCCCTCTGTCGCCTTCGGCGACATCTCCCCCTCAAGGGGGGAGATCAGCAGTTCCTAAGGCTCGGCATCGAACACCGGCGTGAACGCCCGAATGGTGCAGGGCGTCGGGTTGACGTGGCGGATCTTCACTCTGCCCTGCCCTTCCCAGCTGTCGTCGATCGGCACCTCGACATTGCCGGTGAACAGGCTCGCCTTGCCGTCTGGCGCGACAATGCTTGGCATGCGCACCTTCTCCCAGCGGCCGCGCAGGAAGGACTGCACTTCGAGCCCCGACGTGTCGGTCTCGAGTAGCGAAAGCATCACCTTGGCGATCTTCTTGCGGCGGCCGACAATGGAGCCGTCGCGCCCGCCGACATCGAGTTCCAACGTGTTGGCCTCGGACTGGTAGCCGAGCCCGACCTGCCATTTGCTGGCCACGGCGCCGCCCGGCAGCGTCACCTGGCCGGCAGCTACGGGCAGGCCCTTATAGATCTTGCCGCCGGCCAGCACGTCGACGCTCTCGCCGTCGAGATGATCGAGCCCGGAGACGGCATTGACGGCGGCCCCCGAATAGGTCAGGCCGCAATCGACCTGAAAGGCGTCGTCGAGGCCGCCATATTCGAACGGCGCCGTCATGATCTCGATGGTGCGCTTCGTCACGCCGCCGATGCTGCGCTTGACGAACAGCCAGACATCGTCGGCGCCGTTCTGGCCTGGCGTCACAACCGCACTTTCAACGATCCCCCATTCCGAACCAGTAAAGGCGCCACCGAGACGATGCCGGTGCATGCCGCGCACATCCTGCGACGGCTGGTGCGTGTAGCCGCCGAGCTCGCCATTTTCGAGCGGGAACCACAGCACCGGATCGGGGTCGGTCTGGAACGCCAGCTCGACGACGCCTTGCTTGGGAATATGCTCGGAGACCTGGCCGATATCGTCGGAGGTGAATTTGCTGACCGAGGTCTGCACCAGCTCGGCGATCGATTTGCGGCTGCGGGTGACATAGAGGAACGACTGCCCGGCAGCGACCGGGCGGATGCGGGCGCAGCCGAAGGTGCGCGAATTGCGATTCTTGAACGACGACGGGGTCAGCGCCTCGTCGATGCCGGAGCCCGACAGCGCCCGGATGCCGCCTGATGTGCCGATCAAAAGCGCGCCGTCGGAATCGGCGATCCAGACGATGTCGTTGGCCTGGCCGCCGCCGGCCTGCACGAATTCCAGTGCGGCGTCGTCCTTTTCGCCGAGCGCAAAATTATCGAAGTCGCCGGTCGCCGAGGCATAGACCGAGAATCTGCGGCTGAAGGCCAGCCGTTCCTCGTAGAGCGAGCCGGTCTCGACATATTTGCCCGGCACGAAGGTGCCGAGCCGCCAGCGGGTGATCGGGCTCAGGTTCGGCAGAGCATGGTTGTGGAGCACGATCTTGACGACGGTGGGGCTGGTGCGGCTGGTGATCCTGGCCCAGCGCCAGCGACCGTCCGAACCCAGCAGCCGGATGGCGCGGCCGACATCGCTTGACTGGAAGCCGGCGTCGCCATTGATGCCGACGATCGAGGAAGCAGTGAGGTTGAATGGCGTCTGGTCCGAAGCCTTGATGTGGAAGGCGATTTCGGCGCAGCGTGTGTGCGTTGCGTCGTCGCCGCCGCCGCCGCTGAAGACGATCTGGTGGTATTCATAGGCTGTCGAATTGGTGAATTCGTAGAACCTTGTCTCGCTGTTCGACCAACCAGTCTCCGCCGTCCTGGTGTCGAGGGTGACCCAGTTCGCTCCATCGTTGGAACCCTGGATTTCCCAGTCCGTGAAGAAGTCGAAATTGGTCGTCGCCTTGCTGGCCGCGGTGATCCAGTAGGCATCGACGATGCGCTGCGCGGCGGCCGCGTTGCGGTAGCGGATATAACCGATCGAGTCGCCGGCGATCAGTATGTTCTGGACCCTGTCGCGGTCGAACATCTGGTAGGCGTCGGGATCGCCGCCCGCATTCGAGACCGTTCCACCTGGCGTCGTATTGCCAGTCATGGCCGGCGTCAGATGACCGGTCTCGGCTGGTGTCAGCGTCGTGCCGGTCTCGTTGATGTCGTCATAGGGACCATCGAGGAATTCGAAATCCTCCAGCGTCCATGTCTGATGCGCGGTGCGCGTCAGCACCTTCGGTGAATAGTCCTTGTGGCTGATCCACATCTGGTCGGCAGACTGCACATAGGCGAGATCGAAGAGGTCGGCTTCCGCATAGGGCGAAGCGATCTCGACCGTGCCGACGCGGGCGCCATAAGCATAGACGCGGATATAGAAATCGCCGAACTCCAGGCAGTAGGCCTGCTCGGAGGAGAAGATGAACGGGATGCCGCGCGTTGTCTTGGCCGCGTTCTTTACCTCGCCGACGAAGATGGTGCCGCCGCGCTTCCTGATGCCGCCATGCGGCAAGGTGACGAAATTCTCGCATTTGGAAAGCGCTGCCCGATAAAGATCGAGCGAGGCGCGCGCATGCAATCGCGGACTGATCTCGCCACGAACGAATGTGTCCTGGACCGGATAGAGCGTCGTCATCAGCGCACAAACCGGTTGTCGCCGCGCTGGATCGCCCAGGACGACGTCGACAGCCTGCCGCCTCGCTGGATGGCGTTGGTGTGGAACGCCGCGTCCAGCGCCCGGTCATAGGCACCGCGGGCGATGTCGATCAGGCCCGCCTTGTGAGTCAGCGGATGCGCGATCTTGACCGCAAGTGCGCTCACCAGCACTTCCGTGAACAGCGCGTCCCAGTCGTTCGGGTCGGTGAGGTTGGCGACGTAGCGGATGAGGCGCGGCCCGGACTGGTCGCAATAGATCAGCCCGGTTTCCTGGCGCCACGAGATCGGCATGCCGTCCGGCTCGCCATTGTGGGTCAGCGGCAACGGGCGCAGGCAGTCCATGGGCAATTCATAGGCAAAGTTCAGCGTGCCCGCGCCGCTACCAGTGTCGGCGCCAGCGACCGTGGCCGCCAGGATGGCGAAGACCCAGGCGTGTTTCGTCAGCTCGGCTTCGCGGGTCAGGTCGAAATGCAGGTTGAGCAAGCGCGCGGCTTTCACATCCTGGTCAAGGCTGTCGATCGGCGCCTCGTCGAGGACGCCAAGCGCCATGTTGGCGATGTCGAGCGGGGTGATGGCCATGGTTTAGGCCTCCGTGAGTATGGATCGGGAAAAGCAGGGCATGGCGGCCCCACGGCAAAGAGCCGCTTCGTAGCGGCTGGGCGTTTGGTGATTTTTGGCTTGAGCAAAACGTTCGCACGTCTTGTGCGTGGAACCCGTCACGATACCAACCACCCGTCAGGAAACGGGTGGCGTGGGATGTGTTTTCAGTCCCTTGTGCTCGTTCGAGCAAGGAAAAGACGATGATATTGTCGCTATTGCAGTTTCACGATGTCGCCGCACAACGCGGCGATGACTTGCGGCCTGAATTCCTGCGGCATCAGCCGAGGCGTGCGCTCGTCGAGATCCGCCGCCCTGCTTCGGCTGACTTGGCAAAGGCGCTTGCTTGCAGCTTTCCTGCACCTCTTCCCATCGCCAAACCCTTGTCCAGGGCATCTTGAAGACTTGTCGTGTAGTAGGCGGTGTTTTCCAGACCGCTGAAGAAGTTTATACGGTGAACTTCCCCCTTTTTGCTTATGACAATGCCCGCTTTTCGGAGCACTTCCTGAACTGCCTTATATGTCATGTTCATGGTTACCCTCCTTTGCCAAGACAAGGCAGCATCGCCCTTTTGTGTAACCGTTTGGTGACGGCGATTAATTAAAGTGCAACATGAATATGTTGCGAGCCCCAAGACTTGTTTCACTCTGGAGCAGCGCAGCGCGTGAATCTGGAATTCGCCACATTGGCCGACCTGGCGTCCGGAAGGGGCGGGAGGTCTGATGCTCCCGCCCTTCCGGTCCGATCACGCCTCGGTCGTCTTCAGCGCGATGAACGTCATGTTCTTGACGCTCGACGCAGTACGGTCCCAGTTCGCCGCCAGCGCAAGCTCGGCGTCAGTGGGGAATTCGCCGGCCGAGGAGGCGTCGAGGAAGCGCGTGCCCGGAACGTGCGGGACGAAGTGCCGGCGGCCGACCATTTCGGTGACGCCGCCGCCATGGCCCTGGCGCGGCTTGCGGTCGAACTCCAGCGGCCCGCCCTCGGTGTTGACCGGCAGCTCGTTCCACAGGATCGCCTTGTCCTTGAACATGAAGGCAGTGTAGACGCCCGCCGCGACCGGGATGTCGTCGTCGACGACGGCCCGCAAGCCCATGTAGTACGGGATCAGCGGCCCGCCCTGCTCGGAGGGCGGCACATAGTCGATCAGGTCGGCGAGCTTCAGCGCCTTCATCTGCTTCGAATGCATCCAGATCGTCTTGAATTTATCGGCGCGGTCGCCCATCAGATAGGCGGCCTCGATGATGTCGGTGTCGACGATGGAAGCACCGGTGACGCGGACGAGGTCGCCCGCATCATTGGCGATGTTGTCGGCCAGCACGCCTTTCAGGATGCCGAGCAGAGTCAGCTTGTTGGCACGCTGCCAGTAGTCGGTTTGGCGGCGCACGATCAGCTTCTGCGGGTCGTCGCCGGCAAGGATCGAGGTCAGGTCCGGAATGCCCCACGCCTGGGCGCGGACATTGCGGGCAGCGACCTCGCGGCGCGCGCCGATCTTCTTCATCTCGATCGAATCGGCCGGATCGTCACTGACCGGCTCGGATGGATCGTTGCCGAGATCCTTCCAGCCGGGCATGTCGACGGAACGCCCGCCCATGGAAAGCTTCGAGGCGATGGCCGGGTCGGAAAACAGGATTCCGGCCTGGTAGATCTCGAGCGACTGGACATGCTCCTCGAACGAGTATTGTGCATAAACGGACGGAACGATCGCGTCCGCGATACGGGTGTAGGCGTCTGCCATTTTTGTCTTCCTTCAGGTTTGGTGGGGCGGCTAGACTATGATCCCGAAAAGTGGGAACCGGTTTTCGCTGGAGATCACGGTCCAGCTTTAGAGGGGGTTGTTGGGCATCCACAGATCGGGGTTTTCGCCGGCCTCGCGTGCCAGCCGCCGGGCGCGGGCGGGATCGCTTTTGACGAGGGCTGAGATATCAGTCAGGTTGCGTTCGCCGGCGGCGTTGCGCTTGAAGGGGTTGCCTCCACTCAAAGCCGCGCCGCCGTCGATCGTGTCTTCTCTAAACATCGCCTCGCCGATGGCGTGGAACGCCTTGGCGATCTGCGGATCGGTCAACGCCCCGTCCGGCAGAAGGATGCCCTTCGCCTTATAGGCATCGACCAGGCCGAGCTTCTTCATTGCCCGGTTGGCGACCTCCAGTCTTTGGCGGAAGCCATCGCTGTCGGTCGGTCCCCAATCCCGGACCAAGTCGTCGTGAGTGGCTTCGACCGAACGGGCAAGGGCGATCTGCTGCACCTTGGCCTGCTCGGCCATGTAGCCGACGAAGCGGTCGTGATAGGCCTGCGCGACCTTTGGGGTAGCGCCGGCTTCGACCGCC
Source organism: Mesorhizobium sp. M6A.T.Cr.TU.014.01.1.1 (assembly GCF_004022765.1). Lineage (NCBI taxonomy): Bacteria > Pseudomonadati > Pseudomonadota > Alphaproteobacteria > Hyphomicrobiales > Phyllobacteriaceae > Mesorhizobium > Mesorhizobium sp. M6A.T.Cr.TU.014.01.1.1. The sequence goes on along the minus strand of NZ_RZPG01000009.1, from coordinate 172,131 downwards.
CAGGCCTTGGAGGCGTTGGCGAGCTCATCCGAATAGGCGAAGTCTTCGGGAAGCCCGTCGGGACGCCTGTACTCGACCTTGTCAGGCGATGTCAGCGGACGCATCGCCAGGGGAAGCCGGGCATGGAACCTGTCCCAGTCTTCCCCAGGTGCATCCGCAGCGGGAACGCGCAGGCTCTCACCCTGTTGCCGTTCCAGCTCCGCATAGGATGTGAAAACCCGATCGAGGCTTTCAGGCTTGGTCCAACCCTTGGTTTCAGCGAGCTTGCGGTTGCCTTCGGAAAGACCGTCAAACCAACTCTTGCCAGCCGGCGGGGCGGACCTGTTGTCCCCGTTGGCCGGTGGCCATGCAAGGTTGCCCGCCGGCTGCGTCTGCGCAGCCACGGACCCGGCGTCTGCCAGATCTGTCATGAGATGTTCCTTTTGTGAGGTTAAAGGCCGATGATAGGAGCTGGCGGCGGAGCCCAGTATCTCCCCCCTCGAGGGGGAGATGGCCGGCAGGCCAGAGGGGGTACCATCGCGTGGAGCGCCAACCTCCATCTGTCGCTGAGGTCGCGCCCGGTCGCACCGACCCCCTCTGTCGCCTTCGGCGACATCTCCCCCTCAAGGGGGAGATTAACGCTACGCGTTATCGCCCCAGTTCTCCCACAGCAGCGTGATCGTGCCGGTGATGGCGAGCGTGCCATCGGCGTCGATGTCGGTGCCGGTGGCGAACGCCAGGTTGAGGTAGAGGTCGACCGGCGTCGCGGTCCCACCCAGCGTCGCTGCTGCGGCCACGTCGGCGACCGACGCGGTCGATAGTGCAGCACCGGCGCCGTCCAGCGCGCGACCGGTCGCGGCCAGAACGTTGACCATGGTGCCTGCGAGAGCAGCGCTCGACGCCGCCGCCGACCCGAGCGACCAGGTGAGTGCCGCATTGTCGTTGATGGTCGAGGTGCGGGTGGTCAATACGGCGAATTGCAGCCTGGCGGTGCCGCCCTTGATGCGCACCTTGCCGTCGAGAAAATCAAAAAGCTTCTGGCTGGCATAGGCAAGCGCATCGGTGACCGGCACTTGCATGTCGTTGAACGAAAAAACGGTGCGGTATGCGCCGCCCTGCCCGCTCGTCCTGGCGGCAAGCCCGGCCTTGGGCGGGGCAAAGCCGGCCTCACGGGCCGCGGCACGGGAAAGCGTCCGGGAAAGACCTCGGGTCATGGCATTCTCCATTCTTGGGGGATTTGGGGGATCGGCTGGACCCGCCGCAGGCGGGTTCGTCACGGCCGAAGCTTGATTCATTTCGATAGGGCCCAGCTCTATCGTCTTGTTAAACCATGATCTTTATGATCTTTTTGTTTGACCATGATCTTTCCGAGCCGGAGGCCTGGACCGTCAAGACGAAAGAAACCATGTCTTATTTCGTGAGGCATGGTGCCCCTGTTCCGCCGCAATGCGACCCCACTTGGCAAGGCATTGACCCAAGGCTTTAAAGGAGGACTCCAAATGACCATGCAGAAAGCCATTGTCGCCGCGCTTCTGACTGCCGTGCTGGCAGGGTGTGCGCAGACCGAAGGCCAGCAGAGAGCCGGAACCGGCGCGCTGATCGGCGGCGCCGGCGGCGCGCTCGTCGGTCAGGCCATCGGCGGCAATACCAAGAGCACCGTCATCGGCGCAGCCAGCGGCGCCCTGCTCGGTGCGGTGGTGGGCAGCGCGACCACGCCGCAGCGGCGCGGCGAACAACTTTGCCGCTATCAGGACCGCAACAGCGGCCGCATCTACACCGCACCTTGCGACGACCGCTACTACGACGGCAATTATTGAGCGTAGCGCCGGCGCTGGTCTTCCCTTCTCCCCTTGTGGGAGAAGGTGGCCGCGAAGCGGCCGGATGAGGGGGGTTCTAGCTTGGCGCACACCTCGTCCAGATCGGTGACTCGGTAGCCAGCCTCTCATTTCTTCCAACACCCCTCATCCGTCTCGGCGCTAAAGCGCCGATCCACCTTCTCCCACAAGGGGAGAAGGGATCACTTGCTTTCCAGCCTCGCCGCCTTCTCCAGCGCCGCCAGCTGCGCCTCATCCAGCGTCAGGAACCCCATAATGTGCTGCACCACTTCGGCGCGCGCGTTGCTCAGCGCGCTGTGCAGTTCGAAGCCATTCGGTGTCCTGGTCCGGGCCATCCATTCGCCATAGGACGGGCGGCGGTAATAGCCCGTCGTCGCCGCGAGATCGGCCAGCACCATCTCGCCGTCTTGCCCGGAGAAAACCCTGAGATAGGCCTTGGTCAGCGCATCACGCGCTTTCGCCGGACCGCCGGCCTGCCCGGAATGGGCAAAACGTTTCCGGCTCATGCGCCGGCACCCGGCGCAGCCGGGCCGCCCGACGTGTCAGGCTGACCACCCTGCAGCATGCCTTGCAAACCATCGAGCAGGCCGCTGTCGCGCGCCTGAATCGCCGCCGGCACCCCATCCTTGGCCACTTTGCCGGCAGTGGCGATCGCCGCCATACCAGCCTGGGCTTGTTGAGCCTTGGCTCTGGCGTCGCGGATACCGGCGACCTCGTCCTGGCGGCGAAAGATGCGTTGCGGGCTGCGGCCGGCGCCCTGCACGATCTTCAGCGCCTCGTCGCCGTCGATATTGTCCATGACGCCGGGATCGAACTGCGCCATCTGCATGGCCGTGGTGACCACCTGGATGGTGTCGCGCGCCTCGGCCGAGCGGCGCAGGACGTCGAGCGGCCCGGTGAAGGTCGGTCGCACCGCCTTGCCGGCCAGGCTCGCCGGCGGCAGGAAGCGGCTGTCTTCCTCATACAATCCTTTGTCCTCGAGGATGCCCAGCTCGCGGTCGAGGTTGGAGGCAAAACCCGCCTGGATGATCGAGCCGGACGGGCCGAGCAGCGCGCCCTTCTCTTCCTGCCTGATCAAGGCTTCGGTCGCCGTCATCTGCGGGTTCTGCACCAGCGTCTGGAACAGGTTGACGAACATCATGTCGCGGATCTCCTCGGCCCGGCTGTCGGCATAATTGAACGCATAGGTCGGGTTCTGGCCGGTGGCGATCGGCGCGATCAGCGGCCTTCCCTGGTCGTCGATCAAGCCGGGATAATTCTCGCCGGGATTAAGCACCGGCACATAGTCGAGCCGCGCCTTCGAGGCGGTCGCCGGATCGGTGATCTGCTGCAGCGCCCTGAGGCCCGACCGGCGCACGGCGTTTTCCTCGCGCACCGTCGTCAGCGCCTCGATGGTCGGCGAGATGCCATAGGGGTCGCCCTCGTAGCGGCGCCAGTTGAAGCACGACACCGGGAAGGAGCGGAAACCGCTTTCCCTGACGATGACCTCCTCGTCCTCGATGACGTGATAGGAAGCGAATGCCGTGTCGAGATACTGGTAGGAGCCGCTGAGCCGGTACATCTTGCGCTCGTCGCGCGGTTGGATGCACTGGATCAGCGAAATCTTCGTCTCGCATTTGGCCGGGTCGTCGACCAGCATCTTGATCCGTGCCGGCAGCTTCTCATAGCCGAGCAGCTGCGCCGCTTGCCGCGCGGTGCGCTCATAGCGGCGGTGGAAAATATCGACCTGACCCCAGCGGTTGCGCGAGAGAAAACCTTCGACCACCGGGATCGAGGCATAGCGGATCAGCGTGCCGCCAAAACCCTCCTCGGCATAGAGATAGGCCGGACCGTAGCGCACGACATTGCGCAGGCAGGCCTGTGTTGCCGGCACGAAATTCGAATTGGCGGAATAGCGCAGCGAGAACAGGAAATCGCGAAGCGCTTCCGCCCATTCCTTTTCCTCGTCGCTCTCCTCGTCATTCATGGCGGCGGTCGACAGCCCGTGCCATTTTTCCGACTGCGGAATGATCAGGCTTTCCAGCCCGGCGGCCAGCCGGTTGGCGGCCGAGTTGATCGTGTTGGCGTAGACACGGGCACCGCGCCGCTCCTGCCGTTCGGCCTGCGAGGCCGGTCCGGACCGCCGGCGGCCGCTCCAGATGTCGGGGGCATCGGGATCGCAGAATTCCGACACCGCCTCCCAGACAGCCTCATACTGGCTGCGCTCGCTCTCCAGTTCGGCCTGTCGCGACAGGATATCGTGGGCACGGGAATCGCTCGTCATGGCAATCTTTCTTCGGTGATCTCAGCTTATTTTAGCGCGGTCGAATTTTGTCCGCTTTTGCGATGTTCAAGGGAGGCGCGGCGGGCCTTTAAGGAGGTCGATGTGACAATGACGGAGAGCCTACCCGGTGCCCTGACGAGGCGAAGCAAGCAGGTTGCAAAGCGGCTTATCGGCTACGATTCCCGCAACTGGCTGCGCATCAGGCAGATCGAGGCGTTCACCGCGTTTCTTGAGGCGGACGGCCGCAAATCATCTGACGTGATCGAGATTTCGCCCGGCTGGAACCGCTATTGGAAGACGATGTGCTCCAACTATACCTCGGTCGATTTCCCCGATTTCGACATCTGCAAGGACCGCACCGACCGGCAATATTCCGTCGTCATTGCCGACCAGGTGCTGGAGCATGTGCAACGCCCGCTCGCCGCGGCACAGAATATCCATGCCATGACCAGACCGGGCGGCTGGGCGATGGTAGCGACACCGTTCCTGTTCAGAGTGCATGCCAGGCCGCACGACTACAACCGCTGGACCCCCGCCGGCCTGAAGCAGGTGATGGTCGAAGGCGGTTTCGCCGAAGCCGACATAGAAGTGTTCGGCTGGGGCAACAAAGCTTGCGCCAAAGCCCATATCGGCGGCCCAGTGCGCGCCTACGGCCTATGGCGCGATTTGAGCAACGACGAGGAATACCCGCTGATGGTCTGGGCGTTCGCGAAAAAGGCGTAATCTCCCCCCTTGAGGGGGAGATGGCCGGCAGGCCAGAGGGGGTCGGCACGACCAGACGCGGCTTCCTCTCTTGCGGCAGTGGAGGTTGGCGCTTTACGCGCGACGACCCCCTCTGTCGCCTTCGGCGACATCTCCCCCTCAAGGGGAGAGATTATCCTCGCCGCTTCACCAACCTTGCCAGACGCCGCCAATACCACCAGGGCCAGTCGCCCCGGCTCCTGAACACCCGTTTCATCGCGCCCATTTCACACCCCCAGAAGCACGCGGCGCTGGCCGGTGAGATCACCGGGCGACAGATCGGTCTTGACAGTGCTCAGCGTTCCCTGGCGCTGCTCGAGCTCAGCCCGGAGCGCTGCCTCGCGCGCCTCCACGTCCTTGTCGGCAATGGTCGGTGTTGGTGGCAGCGGCTTCAGCGCCGGCGGCTTTTGAAAAAGGCACATCGTTCCAGCTTTCTCTTGTCCAGTCATAGAGGATGAAGGTTTCGCCGTTGCGGCCGTAGCCCGGCAGACGACAACGTTCAGTGGCGCCCAGCCGGGCAAGCCAGCGCAGCGCCAATTCATTGGCGGCCAGCGCCCGCGCCTCGACCCGCCAGGCGCCGCGCGCAGCGACCTGCGGCCCGAGCACGGCGTGAAAGAACTCAGTAATCCCAGGCACGCAGCGCTTCATGCGGCGCGTGCCCCAGCTCCAGGCGATCCATAAGCCGCCGCGCTGCTCGGCGGCGCCAAAACCGGCTTCCGGATTGCCACCGAGCTCGGCGACATAAGCAAAACCCTGCAGTGCGGTGAGCGCCAGCAGCGCCGGCGACCAATGGTCGAGCTGGCAGTCGATCTCGGCCCGGTCCTCGAGGCGCAGATTGGCGGCGATGTAGGAGAGATCGCGCAAGGTTGCGGGGATGATACGGAGCGTCATGCGTATCCTTCGTCATCCCGGTGCGAGGGCGAAATTTCCGAAGCTCGTGCACTGTGCCGTGCCAATGCTGTCCAAGCTTTGGGCCGTCAAGCTTATATATCCAGACAAGATTACTCTCATCCGAAACCTTGGGATTTGCATAATTCAGATATCACCGACCACAGACGGCGCACCGCCTTTACTTAAAGGCGTTGAAAATCAGAATGGGCTGTCATGCATCAGAATGGCAACTACGAATAAAAAATAAATAGTAAAAAATCCGGGAATGCTAAGTGCTGCAGCTCCAAAAAGGACAAAAGCGCGCTGAAGCGGCGTCAATGATTTGGACCTGACGCCTTTTACTGCCAAGTATATCGCCAACACAAGGCTCACAAATCCCCAAAAAAATAATGACATCTATTGTCTCCTGCGGAATCGGGAACACACAGCTTAACCCCACCAAAAAAACCAAATCTCTTTATAGAAAGCAAAATCCCAAATAACTATATATCCTGGAACGCTGATAATTGCCGCAACAAAAATAACAGAAACACGCCGATTGGAATCGATACTTTTTGATATAACACCAAACACTGCCAATATTATTGCCAATACAAATGAGACAGACCCGAAAATATAAAATTCCATCGGTTATCCCCTAAAAAATTATCACAATATATGACGATGGGTGCTGAGCTTATCCAGATCGTTACCAATTGCCAAATGACATCCTACTTCCAAATTGCGCCTGTCCAACGGCTGATTGTGCGTCATCGTAAGCCCTTTGCGCATCATCGCGAGCCGAGATCTCTATGGCGCTCGGTATATGGAGCGCCATCTCTCCAGCAATTTTACCTTGGAAAAGTTTCATTGCGCGCGAAGCATATGTTGACGCCTCGTTGCGCTCTTCGTCGGTCTTTAAGGCCGGATCTTTCATGTAATCCTCATTGTCGAGGTATGTTTTCAAAGACGCTACAAGTTTCCTATCGGCCGCGATTACATCGCCCGGCGTTTTCGCGTCGCGATAGTCCCCGTCATGTTGCTTATAGAATCCGTCCTGAATATCAAAAGGTGGTAGGTCAAAACCACCACCCCGAGTACCGCCAGTCCAGCCAGGCCCGCCGTAAATGCCATAGGTAGGAATCTTCCTGTTGAACCAATCGGACCAGCTTAGGGCCTGGTCGCCATCCTGATCATGGCTTATCGGGTGGTCGGATTCCCAATGCTGTTCCGAGTGGCCATCTCCCAAGGGAGTATTGGCGAGGTCGAGCAGACCCATGGGATCAACCACTGCCGCCCGAAGCGACCTGTCGGCCGTATTGTCGGCAACCTTGGATACGCTGGTTCGAAGCAAATGATCGAGCACTGCCCGGCGTTGCTCACGAGGCGTCGCGATGAGCACATTGCGCAAAACCGCGTCCTGGTCCTGTGGAGGTCGATTCTGATCTCGGAGCGTGTCGACAACCCGTTCCGCCACGGAATTCGGCAGCGGTTGTATGGTCTTAAAGTCCATCTGCTGCTGGGCTGCGATGGAGCCGACGATTGCCACTTGATAGTCTTCCAGCTTCGACAGATTGTTCCAGGCAGCATCGAGCTTCGCGAAAGCCCTGCGAACATATCCGCCCGGATCGCCTTGCCTTGCTTTGAACGTCAGATCGGCGGCCGCGGCGATGGCGTCGTGTCGCGCTTTGCCCTCCTCCGGCGTTGCGCTGGCCGCCTTAGTGTTGGCGTCGTTGACCATAGCGTCTATTGCGTTGTTGGGCACATCACGCATGTCGTGGAATTGACGGCTGACATTGACCGCCCGGTTGAATAGCTGAAAGCGCCTGTCGCCTTCCGTCGCGCCATGAACATTGACGAACTGCTCGGGAGTGGGAAGCGGACCGTCATAGGCTCCGGTATCCTTGATGGCTTCAGGTGCATTCTGTTCGGCAAGACTGATATTGGCGCGTGTATCTACCTGTCGTGCCGCATCGACGGCGAGGGCCAGCCGGACCAAGGCCGGCCGGTCTTCGGGCGCAATGTCGTCTTGAAACGCCTGCGCTGTTCGCTCTTCCGGGGTTAGCTGTCCGACGCGGTCGCCCTTCGAGCCCGATGGGCTTGCAGTGTCTTGCCTCGGCTCGCCACCAACCGCGGCGGTATCGTCCTTGGTCCGATCGCCGGCTTGTGTCGCACCGAGCATTTCGGCGGCGCGTTTCGGGTCCAGGCCGATCGTCGCCAGCATCAACGCCTTGGCCGTGTTGCTCCGCCAGGCAACTTCCGCCGCTTGCCTGGCAACCGGGTTGCCGATCTTGGCGATCAGGTCGAGGCCGTGCTGTCGGATCGCCTCGAAGTTCGCGGTATCGTTAGGGTCGCTCCGTGCGATGGAGTTGGTGGAGATATTCTCGACCTTGGTCCACTGGTCCTGCTCGTACTCGTCGCGGCGCGCCTGCTGCCGCGCCGCCATGCGCTCGGAACCCATCGCGCGGATTGTCTCCTTTTGCCTGGCGAAATTGGCACGTTGGCTTTCGGGTATTTTCGGCAGGGCATCGTCGAACAGCGTGTCGAACAGGCCGGGCTTCACCACTTGGCTGCTGCGCGGATCGACTTGGCCGTACATGGCGTCATGCAGGCCGGCACCATCGGGCGCTGCATTGCCCGCCACATCGGCCTCGGCTTGGGCGATCTGGTCCATCATCTTGCGGCGGGCAATTTCGGCGTCGAACGCCTCCTGCTGCTCTTTGCGCTGTTGAAAGCGCTCGGAGACGGCCGAAAGCTCGCCGCCCAGGTCTTGCATGGCGCCGCCGATTGGCGATCCCTGCGGATATCGCACCACGTTGCCGGTATCGAGCCGGCGCTGCGCCAGTTGGAGAGGTATGGTCGCCATCTAATTGTTTCCTGCCCAACTGGCTCTGAACAAAAGGGGGTCGCTCTGCGGGAGATCACGGCATGGCTGATCGCATTGCATGCCGGCCGCCGCATTCGCGGGCTTTGTCGGATCGACGATTATTGGAGAGACGGCGGAGTTGCCGGCGTTGCGGATCCCCGCCGCCAGAAGCCCCGTGAATTCCGTCGAAACAATGCAGCGTCGTCCGCCCCGCCTCACAGGTTTCGGAGTTTTGCGTCATCATGGATATCGGTGCGGCCAGCACCGGGGAGACAGGCGGAACCCCATGCCGTCGGCGACCAGGAGCCCAGCGCGATATGGCGCACCAACCATCAGCCGTCGACGCTCCAGACAAACGCACCCCCGGTCGAAGTCGGGTGGGTCTAGAGTGGGGCGGCACGCCAATCTAGATGAAAGTTATTTCAAACTTTACACATTAATTAAACCGCTAGTTAATCAGCACATTCACGAGCACGTATGCTAACGGCCCCCCTGCTTTGGGGGACTTGTTGACGTGTTAGAAGAGGATGTGTTGGAGAAGATCACCGATAATCTTCCAGCGGGTCGGAAATCTTACCGCTTTTCCGCAACGTCCTGAACTCCGCCGGGTCGACCACCGCTTCCCTCAGCATCATCACGCCGTAGCGGGTCGCCGCCATCAAATCGTCGCGTAGCTTCACCACTTGCCCGTCCTTGCGGTGATAGAGCCGAAACTCCTCGAACCAGGGCAAAAGCGTCGAGAACACCTTGAAGCGGCCGGATTGCATGCGGTCGAGCATTTCCATCAGCCCGGCTTCGACCGAGACGGAGCCGTCGGCGAACTGCGCATGGCTGGAAAGCATGTTCAGCCCGTGCGCGGCATATTGTTTGGCCAGCGCAACGCCCGCCCCTTCCAGCGTCTCGCGGCGGCCGTCGCGCGGCCAGGCCCAAGGCAGCCATTCGCCCCAGGGTTTGAGCGTCAGCGCCTGCATGGCGGGCGTCTGCTGCGACGCGCGGCAGGCTTTCGAGACATAGACGACATCGGCCTCCGTATCCCAGGCGAGCTCGACAGCGGCCGAGGGATGGTCCCAGCCGAAATCCAGCGCGCCGAGCCGCGGCCAATAACGCGGCAGCCGGAACGGCTCGCAGACGATCAGTTCTTCCGCCACCGGAAAGATACGGCCGGAGCCCAGCACCGGAATGCCCTTGGCCCGCGCCTCGCGCTCATGAGCTGGATAGGCTGATATGATCTCGGCGCGTTGCTGCGGCGTGTAATGCTCGGCATCGTCGATGGTCATGAAGGTGACGTGGCGGGTCATTTGTGCGGCTTTCCGGCTTGAATCGTTTTGGCAGTCGTCGGACGTATGGTGTTGTTTGGGCGAGATCTTTTTCGCGCTGGCGGGACAGCGCCCCCCTCTGTCCTGCCGGACATCTCCCCCACTTGGGGGGAGATCGGATGTCACCCTGGTTTTCGCCAATCTCCAACGGTTGCAGGCAAGCGGGACGCGGAAACTGCCAATCTCCCCCCTCGTGGGGGAGATGTCCGGCAGGACAGAGGGGGGCGCGCAGGAACGCAACGGGTGAGCGGAAGCGAATGCTTCCTTCCCTAAAACCACCTCACCGCCCCATTCCCTCCACTTCCTCCGCCGACAAAAACAACAACACCACCTCCGACATGCCGAGCAGCGGCGTGAAGGTGACGATGGTGATGCCGCCCGTCGCGTTGGTGCGGGTCAGGCCTTCGGAATAGATGTCGAGCGGCGGCTCCTCGTCGAACCAGACGCCGTGCAGTGTTTCGCCCTGCCACTTCTCGCGGCCCTTCTCAAAACTCTTGAACGACAGCACCGATTCATCGGCCTGGACATCGCCGCCACCGCCATGGCGGACCACGACGCTGTCGAGCCCATGCGGCGCGCCGCGCCCCATGATGGTGCTGACAATGGCGTCGGCCGGGATCATGCCGGTGCCCCACGCGGCCGGCTGCTGCGGCGGGCCGATCAGGATGCGTTGCGGGTTGTCGCGCGTGCCCTCGGCGGTGACGCCGGCCGCCCAAAACCGCACCGGCGTGTCGAAAACCTTGCCTTGCCACCACTCGGGATAACGGCCGGTGAGGTGCATCGCCCATTCGGCGCCGCCGGCCCTTGTCTTGCCGAGCTGGTTGCCGGCCATGAACAGCCGCTCGCGGCTGGTCGCGCCCGCTGCATGGAACTCGGCCTGTTTTGGATAGGGCCGGTACGCGGCAAGCTGATTAGCGCGGCGTCTGCGGTCCAATTCCCTCAGCAGGCTCAGATACTCGGTCTTTGCCGTCGAGGCCCGGCTTTGCGTGACCAGGCTTGGCGAGGCCAGGCTTTGCAAGGCCCGGTTTTGCGAGGCCCGGTTTTGCGAGAAATGGCCGGAGGACGGCTTCGAGGCCGCGGATGCGCTGCCTGATTTCGTCATCGCTCAATGCTTCCAGACTGTTGATGTTGAGATGCAGATCCTTGGGCAGCACCGACAGCACGATCTTTAGATACTGGTCGGGCTTTTCGGTGCGAACCTCGGCGATGACGCCGGCGCCATGCGCCCGGAAATCGGCACGGATCGCTTCCAGAAAACCATCGGCCAGCGTCTTTTTCGTCCGCTTTGACCGGCTGGAGGACCTGGGTTCCGTCACGCCAGACGGTTCGTCGTCGAAAGTATCCTCGGCCATGCCCTACCCCGCAGCCCCGGCGAGCGCCGCGATCTCGGGCTTCGCCGCTTTCTTGACTGCCGGCGTGGGTCGCTTGCGGGACTTCGCCCGCTTGCCGGCGCGCTTTGCCTTTGGTTTCCGCGGCCGGCTTGCCGCTTCGGGCTTCGCCTTGCCGGAGCCTGTCTGGGCTTTGAGCGCCGCCCTGACGACACTCACGGCATTGTCGCTGACGCCCGCCAAGGGAAAGCCAAAGCCACCGGCCGCATCGACGGGACCGCCCCTGACCATGCCGATCCGTACACCGGCCGCAACCGGCTCGAATTGGCCGTGGCGCACAGGTGCGGCGCCCTCGAACTGGCCAATGGCGCTAACGACCTCGCGGCCGTCATCGTCGGCGATGATGGTGGCGTAACGGTTGGACATGGGGTGTGAACCTGACAGACGTGGTGTGCGTTGCGGGAGGATCGAGACACTTTGACAAAGGCCAGTAGGCGACACCGACGATCACACGCGTTGCGTTCCTTCGCGCCCCCTCTGTCCTGCCGACATTTGATATCGGCAACAGGCAGCGAACGTTCGAAAGGGACTTAAAACAAAAAACCCGCCTGGGCGGCGGGTCGTTGGCGCAAATCAGCACCATGCCCAAATCAATAGCATAACTGCCGGCACGAAGTCAATGGTGGAGCGGTCGATTCAAGGAAAAAATTCCTGCATCGAGCGACTCTCGCGCACGAATGTCTCGAAGCGCTCGATCCCCGTACCGCCATGCTGGATCGGAACCGGCATTCGCGCGTTTGGAGCTTTAGCCAATGGGAGCAAAGCCATGAATGTCGCCAATCTGCAACTCGAAGGTCTGCTGATGGCCGTCGCATCGATCAATCAGGTTCTTGTCCGCAAAGGCGTGCTCACAGTCGAGGAGATAGACATTGCCTTGCGCAAGGCTGAAGCCAGCGAGACCAGCGAGGAGCGGTCCGAAGGCATGTCGGCGTCGAGCCGCGATGCCGTCAATTTCCCGATCCGGCTGCTGGAACTGGCCAACCAATGTCAGCCGGAGACGGACATGCCGTCGTTCTCGAAACTGGCGCGCATGGTCGGCCAGATGAAGGAACCCTACAACGACCAGATGTGACGCCCTCCCCACATCAAAGATGGCAGATCGACCGAAGGTTCGCGATCAGCTCGCAGACCCAAGCTTCAGTGCCAGCACGCGGCCCGGCCCATGGACGGCAGCAAACAGCAGCCCGGCCAGGAAGGTGAAATGGTCGACGAAGAAGCCGAACTCGGCTTGGTTGCCGGCCCAGTGCGATGGCCCGTGGAAGGCAAAGCCGAGGAACAGCACGTAGGCGCCCGCGACAAGTGCGGCCCAGGAGAAGAAGGCTCCGGTCAGGAAGCACAGAACGAGGACGACTTCGAGCAGGGCCGCGCACCAGGCCAGAAACAGCGGGAACGGAAATCCGGCAGCGGCGATGTAGCCCGCGGTGCCGCCCATGTCGGTGAATTTGAAAATCACCGCCATGAGGAAGACGGCCGCGAAGATCAGCCGGCCAACGAGGATTGCCGCGGTTTGCCACGGTGATTGAACGGGTGATTGAGCGGCTTCCAACGACATGATGTCCTCCGGGGTTGCGACGGGTTTCGCCCCAAGGACGGACGGAGTGCGACGATCCCGACATCAGGATTCAAATAGCTTTGCAGGGGAGAGAGGCAAGCGGGTCGCATTGCAGGACTGGGTTCCATGCCATGACTTTGGGCATCGCCGCGTTCCTTCGCGCCACGAGTGGGGAGATTGGCAGCTTCAGCGCCGTGCTCGCCCCCCCGAGGTTGGCGATTGGTGAATGCCGTAGTGACAGCCAACCTCCCCCCAAGCGGGGGAGATGCCCGGCAGGGCAGAGGGGGGCGCTGTCCCGCCGAAATCAAAAGGTTTCTGCACCTGCCCCTACTCGGCCGCGTGGTGGCTGATCGAGTCCCGCACAGTCCCATACTGGCTGCCCCAGCGGTCGGTCATGTCGCAGCGTATGTCCCACAGCTCCGGGAAGAAGCGGTGGCGGGCGCCGGCCTCAAGCAGTTCGACCGGCCGGCCCTTAAGCGATTTCGCGCCCAGCCCGATCGAGCGGTGGATGAGGTAGAGATGGTTGGCGCGGAACTTTTGGAACAGCTCGTCGAATTCGATCAGCGCTTCGGCGACGACATAGCTGTCGCCGTGATCGTATCTCGCATCGTAGACATCCTCGACCGACAGCCCGCGACCATCGAGATAGGACGCCTTGAAGGCCCGCCACAGGTCCGGCGGCATGCGCAGCAGGAGCTTGAAGCCCGGTGATTCCTGGCCGCTGCCATTGCCGAGCTGCAGCCGAATCTCTTGGTATTCCTTGGGCGACATGGTTTCGAGCAGGTCGAGCTGCGCCGTCATCATGCGCATCAGCCGATGCACGCGCCCCATCAGCGTGACGATGCGATGCGTGTTCTGCTGCTCGAGGAAGTCGACGACATCGACCAGCGTGTAGGTGATGAGCTTCATCCACAGCTCCTCGACCTGGTGCACGATCTGGAACTGCAGCTCGTCGGCATTGACCATCTCGGCCAGCGGCTTCTGGCAGGCGAGAAGCTTGTCGCACCTGAGGTAGACGCCGTAATCGCGCATTTCAGGCGCTTCGATGCGGGCATAGTAGTCCGGCTTGTGCATGGCAGCTGCTCCTTTGCCCGGCCCATAGGGCTCAGGGCATCTGTTCGGTCCGAGCTTGAAGGATAAGCGCTTTTGGCTTGAACATTGTTCCTTTTTGTTATCCAAATGCAGGAAATGAAGGACGAACGTCCGTTAATGAAGCGATTTTGGAGAACGATTTGTGCTGGATGCCCTCGACCGGAAGATCGTCGCGGCACTGGAACGCGACGCGCGAATCTCCTTCGCGGCGCTTGCCGACGAGGTCGGCTTAAGCAAGACGCCGTGCTGGAAGCGGGTCAAGGCGCTGGAGGACGCCGGCATCATCCGCGGTTACTCGACGCGGATCGACCCGGCCAAGCTCGGCTTCGGCATAGAAGCCTTCATTCAGGTGTCGATTGATTTCGAGCTTTCCGAAGCCTTCGAGGCCGCAGTCCAGGCACATCCGCTGATCCGGCGCTGCCACGCCACGACAGGCGAAGCCGACTATCTCCTGCAGATCGTGACGGTCGACATGATGGCGCTGGACAGGATGCTGCGCGTCGAGCTCAGCCGCCTGCCCGGCGTGCGGCGGACGATCACCTCGATGGCCATGCGCGAGATCAAGGGTGGCATTTCTTTCGCCAATGCCGTTGGGCATACGCAGAAGCGATAGACGCTCGACAGAGGCTGGGGTTTAATTCGATTGGATGGTTTTGGATGGTTCAGGCTGCGGTTTTGTCGGGCTTGTCTATCCTCGGTGCCGGGCTTTGGGCTGGATCGACGTCCGGCTCCTTCTGCTGTTCGGCGTCAGCTTTCCGCTTCGGGCAGTCCTCGTAGCCATGGTCGCGCCCGCCGCAATATGCGCAGCATTTTGCCGGGATATCGGGGCGAAACATCGTCGTCATGCATTGAAATGCACGCGGCGCCCGTCTGGTTGCGTCGCACCGTTACTTTTCGCTTACATTAGGGATTTGGGCGCCGAATCCGAGGCTTTAAGGCGTGTAGCCCAGCGCGGCCAGGACCGACAGCCCTGCGACCAGGCCAATTGCAATAACAATGCCGAAATGCCGTTCCAGGAATCTGGGCGGCCCCTGCCAGTCGTATCGCATATCTGAAACTCCGCCGGGTAATCTGGGGCAGAGTGTTCAGGCGTCAAGGCCGGCGGTCCTGACAGGCGATAGACTTGACACCCGGTAGACTTGATAGGCGGTAGACAGGCAGCTGCCATTGTTCATATCGTTGTTCATATCGGAACGCGGGACGGCACTCATGCCCGAGCATCCTTCATCAGCGGGAGAAAGCCATTCCCAGCCCGCTGCGGCACCTGACCCTCGTCTGGCCTTTGTTTATGCGGAGGCGGTGCGTGGGCTCCAACACCAGCAGAACGTGGTGGAGAGCCTCAATACGCGCGCTGGCAATCTGATCTTTGCAACCGCGTTCGTGAGTTCTCTCCTCGGCGGCAGAGCTCTCTTGGATGGGCTCGGGCCGTGGGACTGGCTGGCGCTGGCGCTGCTTTTTCTGATCGGGCTGCTGGTCGTCATCATGTTGTGGCCCTACTACGCCTATACGTTCCGCTTCGATCCAGAGAAGTTGCTCCAGGACTTTGTCGATCAAAACCCTTCCGTATCCATGGATGTGATGCACCGCGCGCTTGCGCTCCGCATTAAAACCGACATGGCCAACAATTGGCGGATCATTCAACGCCTGCGCATGTCGCTACAGCTTGCCCTGTTTCTATTGTTGCTGGAACTTTTGGCGTGGCTGTTCGCGATAACCCGCGTCTAGGCTCAGGGCCATTAATCCAGCAAGGTTAAGACTGCCTTGAGACTATACACGCGATAATCTCGCGCTAAAGCTGAGCTTCGATGGCCGTCTTGTCTATGACAGACCATACTTGAACGATCTTTTCGTCGCGAAATTCGTAGATCACGTTCTCGGCGAAGGAAACTTTCCTCCCGCCTAAAAGGAGACCAAGGAACGTTCCTTTCGGCGTACAGTCGAAGCCTAGTCGGCTCGCTATATAAGGCGGTTCGGAAATCAGCATCTGGACATTGAAATAAAGGTCCGGAATTTCATCAAAGTCTCTCTCCAGCATTTCGCGATAGCCTGACAAGCCGAGCCGCCGGCCGTTGTGGATCACCTCATCATCGACGAACTGTCCCAGCTTCGGCCAGTCCTGCTTATTCAGGCAGGCAATGTAGTCTCGGTAGACGTCGCGGAGGTCGGTTTTAATCACGGCGATTGCTCCTATCTCTACAAGGCTCTGCTGAAAAGGCAGTGTCTCACATGCTCAAGCAGATGACTGCATGAAGCGGCTTCATGCGCGGATGAGAAAGTGCTAGACAGCGTCCACTTCCTCTATTCCCGCTTCGTCTAATGGTAGGACAGCGCCCTTTGAAGGCGTGAATCGTGGTTCGAGCCCATGAGCGGGAACCAGCATCGGACCGCCCGTGCCGGGCAGCCGATCAGTCTTGATCCGATCAGATCGCTGCAACGCGCCAACAATGCCAGGACGAGGCCGGCGTGCCGTCCTTTTCCCAACGGACAAGGATGGTCGGTCGGACCAAGGAGCCCTATAAAGACCACATGTGACGGAGGACGACATGGCCGACGACAAATCCAAGACCAAGCAGGATCGCAAGCTGGCTTCCAGCGAGCAGCCTTACGAAGTCGCCGCCTTTGCCAAGAAATACGGCATACCGCCGAGCGAGGCCGCGACGATCATCAAACGGTACGGGCCTTCGAGGAAGAAGCTCGATGCGCATATGGCGAGCCGCAATGCCTGATCTGCACCCGGCGGCGTCGACCTGGATCATCACCGCGGCTTGACCATGCCGCTTGTTTCCGGCCTGCCGGCGCTATCGACCGGATTCAACGCCAGGTTTCAATAACTCGTTTACTTTGACGCGATACCACCCAACGGGGAATCGTTGGGAGGTCGGATGTCGGACCGTGCATTGCGCTTTGAATGTGTCATGGAGCCAAACGGCCGATGGATGGTGTGGGACGCCAGGCTCGATCTGCCGGCCCAGTTTTCGGCGCTTGCGCTGATCGGCCTGCGTCACGACGAGGCCGCTTCGCTTTGCCGCCTCTTGAACGAGACAGCCTCCGAGACAGACGCCATCTATGCCCGGCAGAGCCGCGCGTCCTGATGTTTGCGCCGCACAGCGCTGAGACGGCTGGCGCTCCGAACTGAATCCATCGATCTGTAGAAGCAGGTGGCCCTTGCCGAAGTCATCGGCTCGGCTTCGCGGGCCTCGGAAATCTTGAACAGGAAGCGCTTGCTGACGATGGATATGGTGCACCAGATCCACAAGAATTGGCACATTCCAGCGGAAGTGCTTATCCAGCCTTACCACCTTTCAGATGATGAGAAGGCCGACCGGCGCCGGGCCCGAGCGGCTGCTGGATAAATCTCTCTTCCCCGTGAAACGCTGCCTTTGGCTGCGGATGGCGTATTGGCACGGCAGGCAGATGTCACGCACCCTGCCCGCTCGCCATTCACCCGCGGGACCGGGATTTTGCCTTGACAAACAAAGGTGCTATATTAGCTGACTAATCGATTCACAGTCGGCGAGCCGGCATGGCCAAGAAGAAGTCAAAACTGGAACCGTCCAGCATTTCCGCGGTCTCTTCGGCGGAAGCCTATGAGGCGACCTATTTTGCCCGCAAGTGCGGCCTGACGCGGGATGAAGCGCTGAAGATCATGCGCGAGGCCCAGGACTGGGTGAGCACGACGATGCCGTCCACCGCCAAGCGGAAGAATTAGCCCCACGAGGCGGCGCAGTGGGTGGTAAGGCATCGGCCAGGGAGGCGCAGCCGCCCCCTCAAGCGGCACGACGAACACGCGCAGCATTGAGCGGAGGCCGCGTTCCGTCCCACCGGCTCGACTCATCAGCCCTGGATAGAGTCCTACGCTTGCCGTCCCACCGGCAAAGCCGCTTGTGCGCTCGCTCGTGCCACGATCGCTTGCAGCGGCTCCGGCCGGTGCAGCAGAAATCCCTGGCCGAAGGCAACGCCCATATCCCTGAGGATGTCGAGCGCGTCCTGCTCTTCGATCTTCTCCGCCACCACGGAGCAGCCGAGGCTTTTGGCGATCCCCGAAATGGCCGAGACGATTTCGCGGTCGAAGCGGCTCTCCGCAATATGCTCGATGAAGGACCCGTCGATCTTGATCGCATCGACGGGAAAGCGCCGGAGATATTCGAACGAGCTCATGCCCGCCCCGAAATCGTCGAGGCTGACGCGGCAGCGCCGCTCGCGCGCCTTGCGGACGAACTGTTCAGCGGCAGTGAAATTGGTGACCGCGGCCGTTTCCGTGATCTCGAAGCCGATGCCGGAATGCGGCGCCCCGGTCTCATCGATGACGGCGTCGACGAAATCCCAAAGCTGCGGGTCGCTCAGCGTCTGCGCCGACAGGTTGAAGCCGAGCGTCAGCGCCCCCGACTTCAGCGCCGGACCATGAAGCGAGAGCGCCGTCCTGATGATCCAGCGGTCGAGCCGCGACGCGATGCCGAACCGCTCCGCCGCCGGGATGAACTCGCCCGGCGGGATCAGCCGCCCGTTGCGTCCGGCGAGCCGTGCCAGGACCTCGACATGGCGGCTCTCTTCCCAGGGCTTTCCGAGCCGATGGATTTCCTGGCCGAACAGTTTCAGCCTTCCATCTTCCATGGCATCGACGGTGTCGGCCGCCAGCCGTGCCGCGTTGAGGCCGCCGGAACCGGATGTTGTCTCAGGGGAGAACACCGCGAAGCGATTGCGCCCGGCAGCTTTGGCCGCATAGCAGGCGTCGTCGGCGCAGGCGAGCGCGTCGGCCACCGCGGTATTCGCGTCGGCGACAAAGGCGATGCCGATGCTGGCCGCGAGCTTGCGCGACGTCGCCGTCGAGCCGAGATCGGCGTCGCGAATCGCAGCGAGAACGGCGCCGGCGATACGCTCGGCTTGGGCTGCGTCGCAATCAGGCACCAGCAGCGCGAACTCGTCGCCGCCGAGGCGCGCGGCATGCACCGACGGCGGCAGGCAGCCCAGAATGCCCTCGGCGACGCTCTTCAGCGCGAGGTCGCCGGCGGCGTGGCCGGCGAAGTCGTTCAAGGCCTTGAAGTAGTCGAGATCGACGTAGAAGACCGCGAGCGGGCGCGCCGTTGCGATATGCTGGGCCAGCAGCCGGTCGAATGCGGCGCGGTTCAAAAGGCCGGTCAGCGCGTCGTGATCGGCCGCGTGGGCAAGCTCCTGCTCGCGTTGCTTGGCCTCGGTGATGTCGCGCACCGTGCCCAGGATCTGACCCGACGATTGAGCGTCGGCGATGAACCGTATCAGCGATTCGATATGTCGGACCTCGCCGTCCCGCTTGATGATGCGGTATTGCACGGCAACGACCTTCTGGGTTTGCAGCGGCACCGTATGCGCCCGCTCGGCGTAGTCCCTGTCGTCCGGATGCAGATAGCTGTGCCAGAGGTCGCTCGACACCTCGTCGGTGTCGGCGACAAGCCCGAAAATTTCCCTAGTGCGCTCGTCCCAGTAGCTTTTGCGTGCGGCGAGGTCGTGATGCCAGATGCCGGTGCCGCTGGCGGCCAATGCCAGCCGAAAGCGCACATTCACCTGTTCAAGCTCTGCTTCCGCTTGCTTCTGCTTGGTGATGTCGGTCTGGACGCCCATCAGCCGGACCGGCCGGCCTTCGGCATCGCGTTCGACCACCCCGCCACGATCGAGCACCCATACCCAATGACCGGATTTGTGCTTCAGCCTGAGTTCGGTCTCGATGGAATCGGTCAGGCCGGCAATGTGGCGTTCGCCGCTGGCCACCGCCCGCTCGCGATCGTCGGGATGCGTCAGCTGCAGCCAGAGATCGCTTGTCTTGGCAAGCTCACCCTCGCCATAGCCAAGCATCTGCGACCACATTGCCGAGTAGAAACAGTCGCCGCTCGCGAGATCCCAGTCCCAGACGCCAAGATGCGCGCGTTCGAGCGCCAGCTCCCAGAACTCTCCGTTGCGATTCTTCCTGTCGGCCATGCCCTGGACTTCGCCCGCTCCGTCGCGGCCAATGTGCAGCGAAATCAGAGAAGAAACCGTTACTGTGCAAAGAGCGGGCGTAGGGGCCTATCGGAGACATCACGGCTGGCAGTTTCTTTGGCCCGCCGGTCGATGCACGAGGGGTGCGAAGGCCATCCGGCCCATCGCCTACACGATACCCGCGAACTGCCGCATTCGACCCCTGCGGAGACCTGATCCCGCCTGGATCAGGCCCTGTTGGCTCACACCTTGGCCTTGAAGCGCGCCGCCTCTTCCGAACCGCTTGTGGCGTCGCCCGCGCTATAGGAATGCGCCCCGGCACCGGCCAGCTTGCCGCCATCGACGATCAGGTAGTCCTCGCGGATCGGCCGGCTTTCGAACCAGCATTCCAGGATTTCGCGCGTGCCCGCGGCATAGCGCGCCTGGGCCGAGAGCGACGATCCCGAAATATGCGGCGTCATGCCGTGATGCGGCATCGATCGCCACGGATGGTCCTTGGGGGCCGGCTGCGGGAACCAGACATCGCCGGCATAGCCCGCGAGCTGGCCGCTCTCCAGCGCACGGGCGACGGCGTCGCGATTGCAGATCTTGCCGCGCGCGGTGTTCACCAGATAGGCGCCGCGTTTCATCCTGGCGATCATCGCCTCATCAAACAGGTTCTCCGTCTCCGGATGCAGGGGAGCATTGATCGTCACCACGTCGCAGATGCCGACCATGGCTGCGGCGTCCGGGTGGAAGGTGACGCCAAGGTCCTTCTCGACCGCCTCGGGCAGGCGGTGGCGGTCGGTGTAGTGCAGCTTGACGTCGAACGGCCGCAGCCGGCGCAGCACCGCGCTGCCGATCCGGCCGGCGCCGACGGTTCCGATCTGCATCCCCTCGACATCGTAGGAGCGCGCCACACAGTCGGCGATGTTCCAGCCGCCCTTGATGACCCACTGGTAGGACGGGATATAGTTTCGCACCAGCGCCAGGATCATCATCACCACATGCTCGGACACGCTGATCGAGTTGCAGTAGGTCACCTCGGCGACGGTGATGCCGCGGTCCATCGCGGCCTGCAGATCGACATGGTCTGATCCGATGCCGGCGGTGATCGCAAGCTTCAGCTGGTTTGCCTTGGCTATTCGCTCTTTGGTCAGATACGCCGGCCAGAATGGCTGCGAGATGACGATTTCGGCATCACCGAGCTCGCGTTCGAACACGCTGTCGGAACCGTCCTTGTCCGAGGTCACGACCAGGCTGTGCCCGGCGCTTTCGAGAAATGGCCTCAGGCCGAGCTCGCCCGACACGCTGCCGAGCAGGACGCCCGGTTCGAAGTCGATGGCCTTCGGCGTGGGAAGCGTCTGGCCGCCGGGATAGCGGTCGAGCTTCGGCAGCCCATCCCGCGCATAGTTTGACGGATAACCGTCGACGGGATCGTCATAGAGGACGCAAACGACCTTTGCCATTTTGATCTCCCTTCGTCCGACAACGAGGAAGACGCTCGATTGTTAAGGCTGCCCGCCAAAAACCAGCGGGCGGCCACTCTGGTTTGTCGGAGGCCAGCAACTCCTGGCGCTTCCTCGGAAAGTTGCGCGCTATTGCGAACTAGATGGAGGAGCCTGACGTGGTTTCAAGGCCAGCGGCAGGCAACAGTGCCGCGTCCATCGTCGGACTTGAGCGTACGCCCGATGACGATCCGCAGCGACTGCCGTGACGGCCGGCCACAAACCCTCATTTCTTCCCTTGCGGGTAGATCGTCTCACCGCGCTTCAGCATTTCGACAAACGCCGCGATCTTCTTCTTGCGCCCGGCTTCGGTCTTCATGTTGTGGATGCGGAAGGCGAGCGCGAAACGGTTCTGTGCGCTGAGCGTTGCCAGCATCGCCTTGGCCTTGGGCTCGGCATCGATTGCCGCCTGGAGGTCGTCGGGGATTTTCATGTCCTTGCCGCTTCCATAGGCGCGCGCCCAGCGCCCGTCGGCCTTCGCCGCCTCGACCTGCCTCAGCCCATGCTCGGTCATCCGCCCCTCCTCGATCAGCCGGGCGACGTTGTCGACGTTGATCTGGCTCCAGGTGCTCTTCCTGCCGCGCGGCGTGTAGCGTTGCAAATAGCTCTTGTCGTCGAGCCCCTTGCGCACGGCATCGATCCAGCCCCAGCACAGAACGACATCGATGGCCTCCTTCGGCGTGATCGAAGGCAGCCCCGAACCGACCTTGTGGATCCTGATCCAGACTTCTGTCTCGGTGTCGTGGTGCTTGCCGAGCCAGGCATAAAAGCTGGCGGCATCGCTGAATTCGTGCACCTTGGCGGGATCGACCTTGACCGGCGCCATCAGAGGGTCCGCCTTTTTGCGGTGGTCATCGGTTTCCTCCTTGCCTTCATCTGATGAAGCAGCAACGGAGCCACCGTTGCAAGGCTGGCGAGACAGCGAAGCTGCCATCTCCCCCCTTGTGGGGGAGATGTCCGGCAGGATAGAGGGGGGCGCTGTCCCGCCGACCTTCAACCCTTTGCAACTGCCCCATGTTAATTCAGGAAACGAGACGCTGGCGATCCGTCGCGCCCCCCTCTGCCCTGCCGGGCATCTCCCCCACAAGGGGGGAGATCGGCAGCGTCACCGACGGCTCAAGATGCCGCCCCTAATCCCCGGGAATCGTGAACACCTCGTCGGCGCGGCCGTAGCCGCCATCGGCGACCTCCTCGATCAGCACCATCGTGTAGGGGCGCACGCCTTCGCCGAACATCTCGACGAAAAGAGCTGTGGTCTTGTGGACGAGGTCCTCCTTCTGCCCGGCGGACAGAGCGCGCTCCGGCACCTTGAAGTTTGCAAACGGCATGATGTCAATTCCCTGTGGTTGTTGCGGAAAAAATCAGACTGTGCCGCCATTGGCGCGCAGCACCTGGCCGTTGACCCAGCCGCCGTCCGGACCGGCGAGGAACGACACGACGCCGGCGATGTCGGCGGGCTGGCCGAGCCGCCCGAGCGGAATCAGCTTGGTGATTGTCTCGACCAGCGCCTCGGACTTGCCGTCGAGGAACAGCTCGGTCGCCACCGGCCCCGGCGCCACGACATTGACGGTGATGCCGCGCGGCCCAAGCTCCTTGGCCAGCACATGCGTCATCGCCTCGACGCCGGCCTTGGTCGCGGCGTAGACGCCGTAGCTCGGCTGGTAGAGCCCGACGACGCTGGACGAGAAGCTGACGATGCGGCCGCCGTCGCGGAGCCGTCTTGCACCCTCGCGCATACCGCGGAACACACCGCCGAGGTTCACCGCGATCTGTCGGTCGAAATCCGCGTCGTCCATCTGCGCGATCGGCGAAAGCTTCATGATGCCGGCATTGTTGACCAGCACGTCGAGCCCGCCGAAGGCCTGCTCGGCTGCGTCGAACAAACGCGTCACGCCCACGGGAACGCCGACATCGGCCTGGACGGCGATCGCCGTACCGCCTTCAGCCGCGATCTCGCGCACCACGCTTTCGGCGGCTTCAGCGCCTCTGGCGTAATTGACGACGACCGAAAAGCCGTCGCGCGCCAGCCTTCTGGCCATTTCAGCGCCAATTCCCTTCGAGGCGCCGGTCACCAGCGCCGCCCTTCCATCCTGCATAGCCATGTCAGATCTCCAATTCTTGTGGACTGAAGGTAGGTGACAAACTCGCAGGGATAATCGCTCGGATCTTGCCAACACCATTCGGATATGGCGAACAATGGCGATGGACAGTCTCGACCGGATGCGCCTTCTCACCCGCGTGATCGAACGCGGCAGCTTCACCGCGGCGGCCGCCGATCTCGGCCTGTCTCGATCGACCGCCACCGAGGCGATCAAGGCCCTGGAGGCGCGGCTGGGCGTCAGGCTGCTCGAGCGCACCACGCGCCACGTCACCCCTACCCTCGACGGCCAGGCCTATTACCAGCGCTGCCTCGCCATCCTGTCCGATGTGGAGGATGCCGAGGCCGGCTTCCGGGCGGCGCAGCCGCAAGGGTTGCTCAGGATCGACGTGCACGGCTTCATGGCCCGCCACTTCATCCTGCCGCGGCTCGCCGAATTCCTCGATCGTTATCCCCGGATCGACCTGCATATCGGCGACGGCGACCGGCTGGTCGACCTGGTGCGCGAAGGCGTCGACTGCGTGCTGCGCTCCGGCGAACAGGCCGACAGCGGCATGATCGTGCGAAGGGTGGCGACGCTGCGCGAAGTCACCTGCGCCAGTCCGGCCTACCTGGAGAGGCACAGCGTGCCGGCCACGCCCGACGATCTCGGCGGCCATGCGATGGTCGGCTTCCGCTCGTCGCGGACCGGCGAGGTGATGCCGCTTGAATTCACGGTTGCGGGCGAGCTGCGCACCATCACGCTGCCGAGCCGGGTGACGGTCAACGGCTCCGACACGATGGCGGAGCTCGCCCGCCTCGGCTTCGGCCTTGTGCAGGCGCCGCACTACCGCTTCGCCGGCGATTTCGCGCGCGGCACGCTGGTCGAGGTGCTGCCGGACTATCCGCCGTCGCCGACGCCGCTGTCGGCGCTGTATCCGCAAAACCGCCAGCTTGCGCCGCGCGTGCGGGTGTTTATCGACTGGGTGATCGGGATTTTTGGCGAGGATGGGAAATCGGGCCGGGTGTGACGAGCCGGGGGCCGCCGGCTACTTTTGCGCAGGGGCCGCGTTCCTTCGCGCCCCCTCTGTCCTGCCGGACATCTCCCCCACTTTGGGGGGAGATTGGCAGCCTCACCGTCCCGCCCGCCTTCCAGCGCTGGTGATTGGCGAAAGCCGAAGTGACAGCCAATCTCCCTCCTTGTGGGGGAGATGTCCGGCAGCACAGAGGGGAGCGCTGTCCCGCCGACGTCGCTGACGCCCGTCTCCCCACGCATCACGCGTCCCTCGGCGCCCATGGCGGTTCTTCCCATCGTGATGTAGTAATCTTGTGTCCAGAACCGGCCATGGCCCGGCTCTGGAAACGGCGGGCTTCAATTGGGGGATATGTTGCCATGCGAGCGATGCTGTTCGGCCTGATGCTGTTGCTGCCGACCATGGCCCTGGCGGAACCGATCGAAACCCAGAAGATCATCACCGCGCTGACCGGCGACTGGAACGGCGACGGCGCCGTCGATCTGGTGATGATCGTCGAGACCAAGCCCGGCGACCCGATGGACATGTATTTCTTCCTTAGGGACCGCGAGGCCAATTTTCTCAAACCTGCCGGTATCGTGCGCGAGCAGATCTACGGGGAGTGGAACGGTTACGACCGGCCGGGCTACGGGGCTTCCGACACCGAGCCGGATCTGACCGCACTGCCGAACGGCTCGATCAAACTATACCTGCCGGCAATGCCGGTCGGCAGCAAACGGACCAACACGACGCTGACGCTCGCCTACCGCAATGATGCCTTCATCGTCGCCGGCTTTGCCTATGACTATCACGACTATCTTGAGGACAACGTCGCAAGCGACTGCGTCTACAATGTTTTGACCGGCAACGGCAAAAGCAGCAAGATGCAGCCCGATGGCACCACAATGCAGAAGACCGTGGCGGTGGAAGGCAAGGTCATTGCCTTTTCGGAGTGGAGCCCCGGAATAGGCTTCAGCGCCTGCGGCGAGTGAGGCACGCCGCACCATCGGATTTTCCGATAGCACTATCGTTTTCTTCCGTTTCCGCTTCGAGCCCAGACCTGCGACTTCCCTGACCAAGTGATCGTCTGTGGAAGCGAAGGATGGCGGATATGGCAAACAGGAAAGTTCTGGTCGTCGGCGGCAGTTCGGGGATGGGTCTGGCGCTGGCAAGGCAGTGTCTCGAGGCTGGCGCCGAGGTCATAATTGCCGGGCGCAACGAGGACAGGCTGAAGCGCGCCCGCGAGCAACTGGGCAACCCCGCCGCGCTGGACACGGTCGCGGTCGACATCACCCGGGAGGATCAGGTCGCCGCTTTGTTCAGGCGGATCGGCCGGCTCGACCATATCGTCAGCACAGCAGCCGATATCGAAGGCGCCTATGAGCTGTTGCCTGCGCTCGAGCTGAAGGAGGCGCAGAGGGTGGTGGAAAGCAAATTCTATGGGCCGCTGCTGCTGGCCAAACATGGCGCGCCCATGCTTTCGGCCACGGGCTCGATCACCTTCACATCAGGCATCGCGGCCTATCGGCCGGCGGCGCGGGGCTCGGTCGTCGCCGCGGTCAATGCGGCGCTGGAGGGGCTCGTGCGGGCGCTCGCCATCGAGCTGGCGCCCATCCGCGTCAACGCGGTCTCGCCGGGCTGGGTCGACACGCCGATCTGGACCTTCGTTGCCGGTGACAAGAAGGACGACACGCTGAACGCGATGGCAGAAAGGCTGCCGGTTGGACGGGTCGGACAACCCGACGACATCGCCGACGCTATTTGCTTCTTGATGGGCAACGCTTTCACGACAGGGACGACACTGCATGTCGAGGGCGGGCATCGGCTGGTATAGCCGGCGCGAAATTGTCGCCCGCGGCCGCCAGCAGCAGTTTCAAGGCTGGCGGCTGCACCCGCCTGCGGCGCCAGATCATGGCAATCGACGCCGTGCGGACCGGGCCCGGCCAGGGCATTTCGATGACCTCGCCACGATCGAGCGCCTCGACCACGGCCAGGCGCGGCACCAGACCAAGGCCGGCCCCAGCCGCCACCAGGCGCGCGATCGTGCCGATGCTGCCGACTTCGGCGGCAAGCCTCGGCGATGCAAGGCCTGCCTCGGCAAAAGCCTTGTCGAACAGGTGCCGATAGATGCATCCAGCTTCGGTGACGACGAAGCTCATTTTGCCGAGCGCCGTCAGATCGCCTCTCATCGCTGCCTCCTCAGGAGGAACGACAAGGATCAATGGTTCCGCCGATAGCGTCCGTCTGGCGAGGCGTTCGTCGACCTTCTCGAAACCGTCCCTGTCGAAGCAGAAGGCGACGTCGATCTCGCCATCTTCCAGCTTGCGCACGAGATCACCGCTGCCCGCGACCTTCAGCCGAAGATCGACGTCGGGATGGGCGGCCTGGAAATCCGGGAGCCATTGCGCCAGCTTCGCCGAGGCGATCGTCTCCAGCGCGCCGATCGTCACCGATCCGGCGGCGTGTCCGGCGGTCACGTCCACGGCCGCCCGTGCCTGTTCGATCAGCATCAGAATGTCCACGGCATAGGATTTCAGCGTGACGCCCGCCGGCGTCAGCTGCAGGCCCTGCTTCGACCGCGTGAACAGGGCCGTGCCAAGCTCGGCTTCAAGCGTCTGGATCTGATCGCTCACGCTCGATTGCGCGAGGTGGATCTCCTCCGCGGCGCGCGTGATGTTTCGGCACCGCGCAACCGCGAGGAACGTCTTGAGCAGC
Source organism: Mesorhizobium sp. M6A.T.Cr.TU.014.01.1.1 (assembly GCF_004022765.1). Taxonomy (NCBI): domain Bacteria; kingdom Pseudomonadati; phylum Pseudomonadota; class Alphaproteobacteria; order Hyphomicrobiales; family Phyllobacteriaceae; genus Mesorhizobium; species Mesorhizobium sp. M6A.T.Cr.TU.014.01.1.1. The sequence goes on along the minus strand of NZ_RZPG01000009.1, from coordinate 144,988 downwards.
CTTGGATGCATCAGGTGACCCGTATCGACTGCTTCACTGCAGCTGCGGTTTCTTGAGAAAGCTGTTGCGGTCGGCCGACTTGACGCGCAGCCAGGTTTCGCGGCCGTCGCGCACCACCCGCAGCGGGATCTCCGCGCCCGCCGGATTCTGCCATAGCTTGCGGTAGAAATCGGCGAGCCCGTCGACTTCGCCGTCGCGCACATCCGAGATGATGTCGCCTTGGCGCAGGCCGGCTTCGGCGGCCGGGCTGCCTTCGGCGACGCTCATCACCACCACCTCGCCATTGCTTTCGGCGGAGAAGGCGCCGAGCCAGGGGCGCGGTGGCTTGGAGACTTGGCCGCGTGTCAGGAGATCGTCGAGAATGGGCGGCAGAAGGTCGATCGGCACCACCATGTTGATATCGGCGATCTCGCCGGCGCGGCTCATCTGCAGGCGCAGCGAACCGATGCCGAGCAGCCTGCCGTCCTGCCCGATGAGTGCCGCACCTCCCCATGACGGATGGGCGGGCGCGGTGAAGATCGCCTCGTCCAGAAGATATTCCCAATAGCCGGCGAATTCCTGCTTGGTGATGATGTGCGCGCTGACCGACTGGCCGATGCCGTCGGCGAGCACCACGGGATCGCCGGCCATCGCCTTGGCCGCGTCGCCGAAAGCCACCGCGGGCAGGCCGAGCGGGGCCAGCGCCTGCACCAGGCCGAAGCCCGATTCCTGGTCGTAGGCGAGCGCGTGCGCGGGAACCACGCGCCCGTTATGGTCGGTCAGCCAGACCTCTTCCGCCTCGGTGATGAGATAGCCGATGGTGAGCACCAGACCGTCCTCGCGTATCACCACGCCGCTGCCCTCCCGGCTCGTGCCCAGCGCATTCGCGGTGAAGGCGTCGTCGGGGATCGAGGCGCGCACCGCCACGATGGACCGCAAAATCGTATCGATGGTCATGCTCTCAATCCCGGCAATATTCATGGCGGCCGCCAAAGGCCCGATATCCTCTATAGGTATGGCGCACGTGACGAGGCGCAAGGGCATCCGTGATCCCTTCCCAAGGGGGAGAACGTGGGCCGGCACCCGGAACCGACAATAGTTCAACACAAGTTGAACTTCCTGCTGCCAGCACTACCTTTATCTATGTGCGGATGAATCTGCCCATCCTCGCTCCCTTTCTCATTGCGCAAGCTGATCCTCCCCAAGACCCTCCCCGCTCCCAACAAAGGCCTCCCGATGAACCAATACACACCGCCGAAAGTATGGACCTGGAACAAGGAAAATGGCGGCGCCTTCGCCAGCATCAATCGGCCGATAGCGGGGCCGACGCATGACAAGGAACTGCCGATCGGCAAGCATCCGCTGCAGCTCTATTCGCTGGCGACGCCGAACGGCGTCAAGGTGACGATCATGCTGGAGGAACTCTTGGCGCTCGGCCACAAAGGCGCCGAATATGATGCCTGGCTGATCAGGATCAATGACGGTGATCAGTTCGGCAGCGGCTTCGTCGAGGTCAACCCCAACTCCAAGATCCCGGCGCTGATGGACCGCAGCGGACCAAAGCCGATCCGCGTCTTCGAATCCGGTTCGATCCTGGTGCATCTGGCCGAAAAATTCGGCGAATTCCTGCCGACCGAGCAGCCGGCGCGCGCCGAAACCCTGTCATGGCTGTTCTGGCAGATGGGCTCGGCGCCCTATCTCGGCGGCGGCTTCGGCCATTTCTACGCCTATGCGCCGGAAAAGATCGAATATGCCATCGACCGCTTCGCCATGGAGACCAAGCGCCAGATGGACGTGCTCGACCGGCGCCTCGCTGAAAGCGAATATCTCGGCGGCGATGACTACACGATTGCCGATATAGCCGTGTGGCCCTGGTATGGCGGGCTGGCCAAGGGCCGCATGTACAATGACGCCGGCGAGTTCCTGTCGGTCGCGGAATACAGACACGTGCAGCGCTGGGCCAACGCGATCGACGCGCGGCCGGCTGTGCAGCGCGGCCGCATGGTCAACCGCGCCTTCGGCGAGCCGGCGATGCAGCTGCACGAGCGCCACGACGCCAGCGATTTCGACACCAACACGCAGGACAAGCTGGCGGCGGAGTGAGCAGAGCGACGGAGCTGAGCGGATGACGCGCCGATCTCCCCGGGGGAGATCGGCAGCTTCAACCCGCCACGTCTCGACGGCGGATCAGGATTGCACAAGCCGCAGGCAGGCTTCCGCGCTGCCCAATCCCAGGCATATGTATTCGGAAATATATATTGGTTGACTAAAGTAACGGAACGTCCAATGCACATTCCCAGAACCGAACAAGTCCGCTTTCAAAAGGCTTAGACCATAATGTCTATTTCGGGAACATCATGATCTAAGCATATAGATATTCAGCCGGATTTCCAGCACTCACGGGTCGCGGATCACCTGTGTGTCTTTCGCCCGGTTCTATAGATCAGCCGGACGACGAACACAAAATATCCAACCTGCAAAACGATCAGGGTCAGGACTGTCCAGCCCAGCGCCTTCCAGATTGAACCGGTTGCCAAAAAAGTCGAGAGCGCCACGACGAGTGACGCGGTGGTCATCCCCACCAGGAACTGTGGAAAATTCATTGCTTTTCAAGGCCGTCCCGGGCTTGCAACAGCCGCGACGACCCCCCTTGCCCATTTACCCCAGACCAACGTTTTCACCCTTTCAATGGTTGCGCAAGTGGCAAATGGAACAGAAGTGTGCACATATTTAACGCAATCTTTGGTTGAGGCTCTACCTTGGCTATCGCTGGTCCATTCAAAAAGAGACGACCTGTAACGGGAGGACATGATGGAAATTTGTTGCGCGCCGGACACTCCGGGCGCAACGTAGGCCCTACGGACTGACATAAAATAAGAATATCAGTCCATGGGAGGGATGGGGAACATGGCGCTCAAGGTAATCGGCGCGGGATTCGGACGCACGGGCACATGGTCGACCTTTGCCGCGCTGAACAGGCTCGGCTTTCCCTGCTATCACATGCAGGAAGTGATCCTCAATAAGACCAACAAGGGCCACCTCGACTTCTGGCGCAAGGTGGCGAACAGCAAGCCCGGCACGCCGCACGACTGGGACCGTGCGTTTGCCAACTACAAGGCGACGGTCGACAATCCCGGCTGCTGCGTGTGGCGAGAATTGCTGGCCGCCTATCCCGATGCCAAGGTGCTGCTGACGCTTCACCCGCGCGGCGCCGAAGGCTGGTACGACAGCACGATCGATACGATCTACTTCACCGAAAATCTCTGGCAGTTCAAGATTTTGGAGTGGCTGACGCCGTTCGGCCGGAAATTCGGCGACATGTCGCGCAAGCTGATCTGGGGTCGCGTGCTGGCCGGCGTGATGGACGACCGCGAGCGGGCAATCGCGCGCTACAACGCTTACACCGAGGAGGTGAAGACCGCAGTGTCGCCGGAAAAACTTCTGGTGTTCACGGTGACCGAAGGCTGGGGGCCGCTGTGCCGCTTTCTCGGCGTGGCGGAGCCGCGGGAGCCGTTCCCGAACCTCAATGACCGCGAAAGCGTCAAGAAGGTCATCCGCGACGTCATCAAGGGATCGTACATGATGCTCGGGCTGTCGATCGCGGGCGGCGTGGCGGTGCTGGCTGGGCTTTGGTGGTGGCTGGGGTAGCCGGCGTCAGCCAAGGCGCCGCCAGCGAACCCTATTCGGGCGAAGGCACCGGCGGCTTGTTCGTCATGGTGGCGCCGAAGGCCGCGGCTATGACAGCGGCTACCCCCAGGCACTGCAGCCCGGTCAGGATCTCGTGCAGGAACAGGAACCCCGCCAACGCGCCCAGCGCCGGCTCCAGGCAGGTCAGCGTGCCGTAGAGCCTGGCCGACATCCTGGTCAGCGCCACCATCTCCAGCCAGAACGGCAGCGCGCTGGAGAACAGCCCGACCAGCAGGGCGCCGGCCAGGATCGACGGCGCGACCAGCGCCGGCCCCGCCTCGGCCACGCCGAACGGCAGCGCAAGCACCGCGGCGATTGCCAAGCCGTAAGCCGTGGTCTGGCCGCCGAGTTCCGCGCCCGCCTTCTGCGCGAACACGATGTAGAGTGCCCAGAAGCCGCCGGCCGCCAGCGCCAGCATCACGCCGGTCGGATCGAGCGCCTGGCGCGAATGGACGAGGGGCGACAGCAGCACGATGCCGGCGACGGCAAGCGCCACCCAGGCGAAGTCGCTGCCGCGCCGCGACGATAGCGTCGCGACCAGAAGCGGGCCGGTAAATTCGAGCGCCACCGCGATGCCGAGCGGGATCGTCTTGAGCGCCGCATAGAACAAAAGATTGAGCGCGGCGAGCGTCACCCCATAGGCGATCAGCCACGGCCAGACGGCTTTGGACGGCCGCACCCGCCAGGGCCGCAGCACCGCCGCCAACATCAGCGCGCCGACGACCAGCCGCAGCGCCGTCGTGCCCTGCGCGCCGACCAGCGGAAACAGGCCCTTGGCGAATGCCGCGCCGATCTGGATCGACACCATGGCGCCGAGCAGCGCTGCGATGGGCAGGGGTGCAGAAACAGGTTTGATAACCGGCATCGACGTCACGGTGGTTGGTCCTCCCCTGCCGCCGGGCTATGCGCGACGGCATGCGGCGGAGATAGGACCAATGGGCTTGCCTGTCGTGAGGCAGCGAGGGGTGGTTGGGTGGGGCAAGCAAAGACTCTGATAGACGCTGGCGGGACAGCGCCCCCCTCTGTCCTACCGGACATCTCCCCCTCAAGGGGGGAGATTGCGCGCTCAGCCGCTTTCGCCAATCTCAAGCGTTGCAGAGGTGAGCGGAGCGCTGAGGCTGCTGATCTCCCCCCTTGAGGGGGAGATGTCCGGCAGGACAGAGGGGGGTACTGTCCCGCCGGCGTCAAAAATTACTACAGGCGCAACACTGCCGTTCAGGCCGACATCGCCAATGGCCTTGCGCTCTTGTTGGGAATCTGGATGTCGATATCCAGCGTCGACATCGTCTCGCCGCGCTCCATCGAGACCTGCAGATAATCCTGGTCGATCTGCACATGCCTGGCGATGACGGCCATGATCTCCTCGCGCAAGATGGAGACGAGATCGGGCTGGCTGCGGCTGCGGCGCTCATAGGCGAGCAGCACCTGCAGCCGCTCGCGCGCCACCGGCGCGCTGCCGCGCCGCTTGAAAAGGTCCAACAGGTTCATGCTGCCCTCCTTCCAAAAAGCCGGTCGAGAAAGCCCTTGCGCTCGAACGGCACGACGACCGGCAGCTCCTCGCCTTCGAGCCGTTTGGCCGCCTCGATATAGGCGCGGGCGGCGGAATTGGTGGGATCGCTGAGCGTGACCGGCGAACCGAGGTTGGAAGCCCTGAGCACGTCCTGGCTCTCGGGAATGATGCCCAGGAGCGGCGTCGACAGGATCTCCAGAACGTCGTCGATCGAGAGCATTTCGCCGCGCGCCGCGCGGGCGGCATCATACCGCGTCACCAGCACATGCTTGGCGATCTGCTCGCCCCGCTCGGCCTTCACGGTTCTCGCATCGAGCAGGCCGATGATGCGATCGGAATCGCGCACCGAGCTGACTTCCGGGTTGGTGACGATGACCGCCTCGTCGGCAAAGCGCATGGCAAGCTGCGCGCCGCGCTCGATGCCGGCCGGGCTGTCGCAGAAGACATAGTCGAACACCGAGCGCAGCTTGTCGATCACCTCGCCGACGCCCTCCTCGGTCAGCGCATCCTTGTCGCGCGTCTGCGAGGCCGGCAGCAGGAACAGCGTCTCGACCCGCTTGTCGCGGATCAGCGCCTGCGAGAGCTTGGCCGTTCCCTGGATGACGTTGACCAGGTCGAACACGACCCGCCGCTCGGCGCCCATGATCAGGTCGAGATTCCTCAGACCGACGTCGAAGTCGACCAGGGCCACCTTCTTGCCGGTTCTCGCGACCGCGGCACCAAGGGCGGCCGTCGAGGTCGTCTTGCCGACGCCCCCTTTGCCTGAGGTGACCACCACTACCTTGCCCATATATGCCTCCATTATTGTTGTTGGTATTGTTAAGCGTCTGATTTATGCGATGCGCTTAAGTCATTGTTTTCGTAAATGTTTCCTAAAGCCGCTGCGTTCCTTTGGTCGGCATGCATTAGCTGAAAGGCGCGATGCGCAGCGTGTCTTTTTCGAGAAAGGCCTGGACCGCTTTTCCGCGCAAGGACGGCTCCATCTCCTCGGCGGTGCAATACCAGCCGTCGACTGACAGCAGCTCGGCCTCGTTTTTTCGGCAGAAGATGCGCGCCGCCGAATGGCCGAGCACACCGGCCGAGGCCCGCCCGCGCAGCGTGCCGTAGACATGGATGGAGCCGGCGGCGACGATCTCGGACCCGGAGGCGACGGAGCCCAGCACGATGACATCGCCATGCGCATGAAAGACCGACTGGCCCGAGCGGATCGGCGTCTTCACCATCAGCGTGGCCGGCGCTTCCGGCTGCCTGTCTTCTGGCTGCTTGCCCTGTTCCGCCCTGCCGGCCTCTTCCGCCTTGCCCGTCTCTTCCGGCCTGCCCTTGCTGTCGGCCTGCATGAGCAGCCCGGCGGTGGCCTCCTTGGCGCCGATCAGCACGGGCGGCAGATTGGCCTCAAGTGCGGTGTTGCCGTCGAGCTCGATGGCGTAGATGCGGATGCCGCGCAGGCCCAGCTTAGCAACCAGCGCTGCGATCTGTCCGACCTCCGGCTTCAACGTGTTGAGATTGAGCACCACCGGCCGGCCTGCAAAGTAACCCGGCGAGTTGCCGATCCAACGATCGAGGCTTTCCAGCCATTCCGAAAGCGGCGCCTCCGGCGTCAGCGTGAAGGCGACGAACGAGCGGGCGCGAAAGCGAATGGATTTGGTCTCGACGGGGGCGGCGAAGGTCACGGACAGCGATTCCTTACTGATAGGTAAACGCTAGCCAGCCATGGTTAACGAAAGGTTAACGGAGGGGGTGTTTGCGGCATCTGGAAAGCTGTTACTGACAGACTTGGCGGTGTCAGCAGCCTTGCGGACAGCGCTGGAAATTGCCTGCCCTTTCCTCGACACCTTGCTGGCTAAGTGTCCTTCGCTGCCTCCTCGATCAGTTCCGCTAGCAAGCTAGAGAACCGCTCGTCAGACCTATCCCCTATGTTTCCCACCTCTCTCGCCACGATCCCGGGCGAAGAGACTGAGACTTCCCCACTCAGATGAACGTCGACCGTGAACGTCCTTCTGATTACCTCCTCCTCCATGCCCCGCTTCCTGTAGACTTGGAACCGAATAGACGGTGTTGACGCTTTGGCTTGGTGGCTTGGCGCGGTGTCTATGTCGACAGTCACCTCGCCCGTCACGTCGGCTTGGGCCGCTTGCAACGACGCAACCACGACGTCGTTTAGCCAGGCCCTGGCTTGTGCGCCGAAGTCCACCACCTCGGCCTTCTCGCTGCGGACCTTCTCCTCTTGCTCACGGGCTTCCTTCCCGCGCTCAAGGGCTTCTTTGAACTTTGACATCATGGTTTGCCTCCAACTGTGAGCGCATGAGACCGGCCGTCGCCATGCTCCTCCTAATGGGTAGAACGCGCGGAATCGGCGTGCGTTGCGTGAGCGGAGCCCGTGGTTCGCCGCTGCGCACGGTAGTCTTCTTCCGGCGCGGTCGATCGCCGGTGTGGCGGCGGTGATCGCGGCGCTGTCGTGGTGGCTGGGGTAGCGTGTCAGCAGCCGCGCGACAGCGCTGGAAATTCCCTGCCCTTTCCCACAAGATGCCTGGACATCCCAGAGGGTTCGACATGTGCAACCTCTACAACATCACCACCAGCCAGGAGGCGATCCGCCAGTGGACCCGCGCCCTGCGCGACATTCTTGGCAATCTCGAACCTTCCATCGACATCTACCCCAACCAGCCCGGCCCGGTGGTGCGCAACGCGCCGGACGGGACGCGCGAGCTGGCCAACCTGCTGTGGGGCATGCCGACGCCGATTGAGCGGGTGAAGGGCAAGGCCGACTACGGCACCACCAACATCCGCAACCCGCAATACGGCCACTGGCAGCAATATCTCGGCGTCGAGAACCGCTGCGTGGTGCCGCTCACCAGCTTCGCCGAACCGAGCCCGACGCCGGGCGACAAGGACCCGGATACCGGTATCCAGAGGAACTACTGGTTCGCGCTGACCGAGGAGCGGCCGCTGTTCTTCTTCGCCGGCCTGTGGACGCGTTGGCAAGGCGTGCGCAAGGTCAAGGACGGCCCCGGCGACTTCGAGCTCTACGGTTTTCTGACCACCAAGCCAAACGCCCTGATCGCGCCGATCCACGAGAAAGCGATGCCGGTGATCCTGACCACGCAGGAGGAAACCGAGACTTGGCTGACCGCGCCATGGTCGGAGGCCAGGCACCTGCAGCGCACGGCACCGGACGACGCGCTGGTGATCGTCGAGAAGCCGGCGACGCAGATCAAGTTTCCGCCGCAGGCGCCACAGGCGCCGGTGCAGGGGTCGCTGTTCTAAAGCTTGAACTTCTGCAACGTCCAGATGTAGCCCTTCGGCGGATGGTCCTGGTCGATGAACTGGGTGCGCACTGTAGTATCCTTCCGGCTGCATCGTTTGCACTTGAACTTGATGGTCTCCAGCGGCTTGTTCCAGCCCACCACCTGCGCGACATCGTTCGCCCTGAAGCGCCCGACATGGTAGCAGTGGCCGCACTCCACGATCAGCAGCATGTTGGCCTTCGCGGCACGTCCAACGCTGTCCATCGGCCCGGCCATGGCTCATTTCCGAGTCAGGTAATCCTCGGGAAGCGGGAGCAGCCCAAGATTCGGCATCCGGAAATCGGGCTCCTTCTCCGCTAGGCTGGCCATCACCTCATGCAATTTTTCGACAAGCCCGCAAAGCTGCCAATACAGCTCGCCATGTGCCTTCAGATTCAATTGCGACGAAAGCACCGTCTTGCGCAGGCTCAGGGCGTCCCTGATGATCGCCTCCGCATCCCTCGTCGACAGCCTGTCAAACCGGCTTTTTCGTCTACCCATCGCGGCTCTCCTGAATTTGTGAGCAACCGCCCCACCTACTGACAAATAGGAAGGCATTCCTCGCGGAGTCAATTCGCCCTTGACATTTTTGTTCCCGTTTTGTTCAATTTGAACAGAAACTGTTGGAGGCATCGCCATGGACCACATCGTGACGCTGGACAGCCGCCAGGCGGCCGCCCTTCAGGCCATCGCCGACAAGTTCATCGCCCAGCACAAGGGCGATGCGGTGAAGGCGCTCAAGGAGATGATCGTGCTGAATGGGCATCTGCAGGAACGGCTTGATGCGATGGAGGGAGCGCGCCGGGCGACGCGTTAAGCGCTCAGAGATGACGGTAGCAGGGCGCGTGTTCAATCGTGCCGTTCGAAGGTCGGCTTAGCGCCATGTTCAGACATTCGCGGTGCTTCTCCAGAGCGGACGTTAGCTCATCGGTAGGAGTCGACCTGCGGACCATGCCTGATGGTAGGTGCAAGGGAACGGCGTGACCCCCATGCGATGAAGCGGCGGTAGGCCGCCGCTCCGAATTTGAGCGGCCCGTCCGGCAACGCTATAATTGACCGGCAGGGGACGTTATCGATGACGCAAATCAGAGCCATGACTGAGCAGGACGTGCCGTCGGTATCGCGGCTCATTGGAGAGTCTTGGCGCAGGACGTACTCGCCAATCATGGGTGCCGAGACCGCGGCCCGGATTTCGGATGAAGATCACACGCTGCAGCGGATTGCGGCGGAACTGACAGACACCAACAAAATGTCGTTCGTGGCAGAACGGCCAGACGGCTCGATTGCCGGCTACGCGATGGCTAAGATGAATGAAGCCGGCGACGTCATGCCGCCCATTCCGGCATCCCCAGCATCGCACTCGAAGTGCTCGAGGGAAACGACCGGGCAATGGCCTTTTACCGCAAACATGGTTCGAAGTGGTCGATCGCAGGACCGCGTCGCACGGTACAGAAGGCCATGCATCGTTGATTATGCGCAAACTGCTATCGCGCGCCTAGTCGGAACTCGCGCATCGAACAGTACATCACGTCTTCCGTCCCCAGCGCACCGGCGGCCTCCCCGTTCGCAATCCAAATAGACGTCATTCAGCTGTTTGATTGGCATGTCAGCGTGAGCGAACGCGAGGTCCTGAGCGTCAGAAGCCGACAATGAAGCCGGACTGATTGCGATCAGCACGGTGCCGAGCGTCCTTGGGGTCGCAGGTGTAGTGCCGTTCGAAGGTCCCGTCCGCGCGCCGCTGCTTGTCGAAGCCGCGATGTAAGGCTCGATCGCGCGTGGACCAGCCAAAGGGGATCTCGGCCGAGGCGTAGCCACTGCCGGCGGCCAACCGTTTCGGGATCGAGGCCGAAGCGATCCTAGTGCGCTCGATCGTCGTGCCGGCCGCGCCTGCCTCCGCATGCGCGGCTTCGCAATGCGCACATGATTTCGTCACGTGAGATGCGGATGTCGCCAAGAACGTCATCGGGTAAACGGCTCAACTGGTCCGTTGCCGACAAGAGAGCTTTTCGCTCGGCGCGGAGGCGTAACCACCTGCGAAATGGACCAATGGCGGCAGCATGAATTATAACCATGATCAGATCGTCCCCTTCATTGATATGAATTGACCGGTACGGAACGGCGCGAACGGCACTCCGGGCGAGAGCGTCAGCCGTCCGCGAGGCAAGTTAGGCGTAGTGGTCGATGGATTGGTTTTGCCGCGGCGTGCCCATACGGCGCGCGGTGGCTGGCCCCGGGCCACGCATGTAATAAAGCTCCGGGCGGTAGCGCGGCGCGACGAATTTGCGAAACCCCGCAGCAAATTTTGTGACGGGAGCCAAGAGTTTCATGACTGTTCCCTTTCCCTTCGCCGGCTTGCACACGAGCCGGCGGGCCTGACGTTGCAACAAGGATATGACAGTCGAACCAGGCTCGGCTGTGGGAATTCCCACACCGGGAAAACATTGGCGAAATCCGCTCCCAGTTTGCATCCCGGAAAGCGGGGCCTGCGGCCATCAAATTTCCTTGGATAGGGAGTAAGGTGAAGTACACTTGATTGAACAAGAGACCGTTGTGACAGGCTCTCTGGCCTTCATCTCAAGACTTTGCGATGCCGACCTCGCCGCGCTGACCAAACGGTGGCACGAGCGCAGCTATCGACACAACGAGCTAATCATTTCCCACGGCGACACTGGTCGCGATGTCTTCTTCCTGCTCGAAGGACGGGCTCGCGTGACACTGGTTTCAGCGGACGGCAGGGAGATAGCGTATCGCGATGTCGAACCGGGTGACATTTTCGGGGAGCTCGGAGGCATTGACGGGATTGCACGCTCTGCCAGCGTAGTCGCACTGGAGGCAACCCGCGCTGCACGGCTGTCCGGCACAGCATTCCGGGATATCGTGATGACCCACCCGACTTTTGCCTGGGTGCTGCTTGAGCATCTGTCTGCCCAGCTCCGGCGCATGACCGAGCGGGTATTCGAATACAGCACTCTGGTCGTGCGAAAACGGCTGATCGTCGAGCTCCTGCATCGGGCGGAGAAAGCCGCACTCGTGGACGGCGAGGTGTCCATAAGCCCGGCACCGACGCATTCCGAGCTGGCGGCAACGATGAGCACGCACAGGGAAGCGGTCTCGCGCGAAATGAGCGACCTCGCCAAGAGAGGCCTGATCGAAAAGCGCGGCAGCAGGTTATTGCTGCATGACGTCTCGGCACTACGGGCGCTGGTCGACAAGAAGGAATAGCGAAGGCTGTCGCTGCGGCGGGGGGGCACCGCACGTTTCATACTCCTCGGCCGCAAGTGATTACGGCATGCGGAAGGCTGCAACGCGGAATCGTGCCTGGGTCCTGCGTTCAAGAGTCCGCTTCGCCAAGGAGCCTAAAGGTCCGTTTCTGACAATCCGAGCCTCGAAGCTGCCGAGCTTGACCGCCATGCCTAATGTCACTTGTCCTGCCAGAAATCGAGCGGCATTTCGTACATAAGCTCGCGCATGAGGCGCGATACTTCCCGCTCCGTCCGGCGGTCCGACACGGTCTGGTCCTCCATTGCCATGTGCCTGCCTGCCACGCCGACGATCGCCCTCGCCTTTTTTCGAGCCTGCGCGATGACGACGTTCTCGATGTCATCGGGTGGCTCGAAGGCATAGACGAAGCGGCAGCCCATGGCTTCGGCGGTGGCCTGCATGGACTTCAGCGTGATGCCGCCATTGAGCTCGGCCCGTTCCGCCTGCGCGATGCGGGCGCGCGTCACCCCCATCCGCCGCGCAAGCTGCGCGCCAGACATGCCGAGCGCCTTGCGCACCGTACGGATCCAACCTTCCGGGGGTATATGAATATTGCCGCCCTGGGCGAGATTCACCGTCGCCTGGTACTGCTCCCGAACAGCCTGTTTAACGCTCATTGCAAACTCGTATATTGACGCAATAATCAAATCGTCAATGTATATATATACAGAGAGGCCCGATCGATCTGTCAATACTTATATTGACACTGCTCAGAGCCGAGGAACCCAGGCTTTCAAGAAATCCCCAACAATCTCCGTATATGCCCGACCATCAAACCCCGAAAGCGCCAGCTCTCCTCCTGCATCTCGACATGGGACGGACCGGAGCGGCACCTTCCCTCCGCCTTCCGGAAGGTCCAGCACGTGTTTGAAGACGCGCGAGGCGCCGCTCACACTCGCACTGCCTCCGCGGGCCGCCTGAATAGGGCTGATAGCTGTTGTCTTCCGGGCGATAGGAGCGGTAGCGGCTGAAGAAATATTGCACGTGATCGGGCGGAAGCCAGGCGGCGCCGGCTTCCTGCGACGGAACGTAGCCATCCATTGGCAGCGTGTCGCTCGCCTCGACATAGCTGGCGCCATCGTCGGGAGGCTGTGCGGCGCGGTCGGCGCAGCGCCCGCATCGAGATAGGGCGAGATGCAGGGGCGCTGCTCTCCGCTGTAGGACGTGTAGTGGTCGTCCCTTGGCCTGTGGGAGCGGCAATGGCTTCGCGACGGCTTGTTGCGGGCTGGATTCAGGTTCCGCCCGGCATGCCGCGCGACTGGCGGGCGGGCACCGGCCACCGCCTCAATGCCTCTTGAAATACTGCACCTCGCGTTCGTGCTTCTCGGCGGCCTCGCGGGTATCGAAGGTACCGAGATTGCGGCGCTTGCCGGTCTTTTCGTCCTTCTTGCGCGAATAGAGGCGGTATTTTCCGTCTTTGAGTTTTCTGATCCCTGTCACTCCCCGAGCTGCTGCTTCCCCTTGAGGTTGCGCGCGGCTTGCTCGATCGCCGCTCGGTCGTTGCCCAGCCTGTCGATCAGCTCCTGCGCCTGTTCGCCCGATATGCCGGTGCGTATCGCCAGGGCCTCCACCGTCAAGACGTCGGAACTCGCGACCTCGCGGGTTTCCGGCAGAGCATCGCCTGCCGTCAGCGGCAGGGCTGCCTCCCTGTCGATCTCGGCCTCGGCCCGGTGCCAGTGCCGCTCGGGATCGCCATGGATGCGGCCTTCACGTTCCCAGATCTGGTATGCGCGCTCACGAATCTTGTCTTCCCGGTCGTCGCCCATGTTGATTCCTCCTTTGGGTATCGGATGAACGCCGCGCCAACCCGAACGATCCAAGAAATCTGCGTGATCGTTGGGTGGGGTCGCACAAGGCGCCATGCACTGCGGCCGCCAGCCCGCCCTGCCTACTCGCACTGCCTGCGCGGGCCGCCGGAGTAAGGCTGATAGCTGTTGTCTTCCGGCCGATAGGAGCGATAGCGGCTGAAGCAATATTGCACGTGGTCGGGCGGAAGCCAGGCGGCGCCGGCTTCCTGCGACGGAACGTAACCATCCATTGGCAACGTGTCGCTCGCTTCGACATAGCTGGCGCCATCGTCGGGAGGCTGTGCGGTGCGGTCGGCAGCGCCCGCATCGAGATAGGGCGAGATGCAGGGGCGCTGCTCTCCGCTGTAGGACGTGTAGTGGTCGTCGCTTGGCCTGTAGGAGCGGTAGCGGCTTGCGCACCATTCTGCATGGCCGGCAGGCACCGCCTGCTGTTCGCCCGTCTGCTGCTCGTCCGTTTGCGGCTGGATAGAGCCGGTAACGATGGGCGCCGAAGCCGCGGCATCGGCAGGTTTCGAGCTGTGATCAACTGGGCGGGCGGGAAGACGCTCAAGACGCTGCGAAGCAGGGTCTACCTTCCGCGGTTCCTTCGGCCACAGTTCGGCGACGCTCGAGGTCGGGGCGGCTTGCCGCACCGGCTCGGCGGCAAGAATCCAGACAGCGAAGGCCAACCCGCTGGCGAAAACCGCAAGCGTCAGTACGAAGCCACCAAGTACCGCCGATAGAGCTTTCACCCTGCGCTCCTTTGCCCCTCATCTCTAAAATGCGAGGGCATTGGATCCGGTTCCAACCAGGCGCAACGGCAGGAGCTTCCGCGCTCAGGGGAAACCCTCTCCGTCTCGGCTTCGCCGAGACACCTCTCCCCGCTTTACGGGGCGAGGAACCCAAGCTTTCAAAGATCGCCGACAATCTCCATGTACGCCCTCACCTCCCCATCCTGCCCGCGAATCCGCCAGCTCTCACCGTCCTGCGCCTCGACATAGGACGGGCCAAGCGGCACCTTGCCTCCGCCATCCGGCAGGTCCAGCACATAGACGGGGTTGCAGATGCCCGACAGGCGCGCGCGCAAGGCGCTGGCCAGCGCCTGGCCCTCGGCGATCGTCGTGCGCCGATGCGCCATGCCGCGCGCGAGATCGCCGTGGTGCAGGTAATAGGGTTTGACGCCGAGGCGATACATCAGCTCGCGGCACAGCTCCTCCAGCACCTCGACCGTGTCATTGACGCCTTTCAGCAGAACGCTCTGGTTGAGCAGCACGAAGCCAGCCTGCCGCAACGTGCGGCAGGCCTGCTCGGCGGCATCAGTGATTTCACGCGCGTGGTTGAAATGGGTGACGACCGTGACCATCAGCCGGCCCTGCAGAGAGCGAACCAGCCCTGGTGTGACACGCGAGGGCAGAGCGACGGGCACGCGCGTGTGGATGCGTAAGAGCCGCACATGCGGAACCGCCTCGATGCGGGCGTGAATTTCGGCCAGCGCCTTGTCCGGCAGCGACAGCGGGTCGCCGCCGGTCAGGATCACCTCGCGGATTTCGGGATGGGCCTCGATATAGGCGAAGGCCGGCTCCAGCGCCTCGCGCGTATAACCACGGCCGATCGACGTCAGCGATTCCTTACGAAAGCAGAACCGGCAATAGACCGCGCATTGATAGGTCGGGAACAAAAGAACCCGGTCGGCATGGCGATGCGTCAATCTCGGCACCGGACTGAAGGCATGGTCGGCGATCGGATCGTCGAGCTCGCCTTCCTGCTCGGCCAGTTCTTCGGGCGACGGGATGACCTGCGCCCGGATGGGATCGGCGGGGTCGCTCCAGTCGATCAGGTCGAGATAGGCTTTTGGGATGCGTACCTTGTGGCGCGTGGCCGCGGCTTGGGCCGCCGCGCGCTCGGCTGGCGACAGTGGCAGCGAATCCAGATCGCGCACATGCCGCACGCCCGCGCGAACATCGTCCTGCCACGCGGCGTCGTCATCGGCCGGCATGCCGGCTGCATCGACAACCATGCTGGCGTCGGCGAGATGTGAGGTCATCGAGGGGCTCCTTGAATTCGGGGCTGGATACAGCATTGGAGCCGAGGCTTGAAGGGAATAAGCGGCGTTGCGATGGCACGGACGAAAAGGCCGCTCTCAGCTTCGGCGCCGCGACCCTGCTGCACCCTGCCCCATCAGCGCCCGCGTGATGTCCCAACGCGCCCGTCCGGCTTCATGATGATCTCGCGATGCGGATAGGGGATGTCTATGCCGTTTTCCCTAAAGGTGTCCCACAGCGCCAGCAGCACCCTTCCGCGCACGTTGGTCAGGCCTTGCTGAGGATCGTGGATCCAGAAGCGCAGGACGAAATTGAGCGAGGAGTCGCCGAAGTCCGTGAGCCAGCAGACCGGCCGCCGGCCCGCTTCGACCCGGCCGACGCTCGTGGCGGCCGCTATCGCCAGTTCACTGACCTTATGCGGGTCGGCATCGTAAGAGACCCCGAAATTGACGTCGAGCCGCACAAGGTTATCGCTGAACGACCAGTTGATGACCCTTTGGGTGATGAAGTCTTCGTTCGGGATCAGGTATTCGCGGCCGTCGCGCGTCACCACCGAGACAAATCGCGCCCGCAATTCGCGTACCCAGCCAAAGGTGCCTTCGAGCGAAATGGTGTCGCCCGGTTTGATCGACTTGTCGAGAAGGATGATCATGCCGGAGACGAAATTTGAAACGACCTTTTGCAGCCCGAAAGCCAGGCCGACGCCGACGGCACCGGAGAATATCGTCAGAGCCGTCAGGTCGAGACCGACGGAAGACAGGGCGACGGCACCTGCCACCAGCACAAGGCCGATCTTTGCGACCTTGCCGACGAGGACGCGGATCGAGGGTGTCAGCTCTTCGGAGATGCGGACGCGCTCATCGATATACTTGCCGACGATCACCGCCAGCCAAACCGTGGCGATCAGCAGCAGCGCCGCTTTCAGCACGATGAGCGCCGAAAGGCGAACCGCGCCCAACGGTATTGCGAGGCTGTCCAGGAAAGCCGCGGCCTCGTCATCGATGCCGAGGATGACAAGGGCCGCATAGATCCAGGTCAGCCAGGCGAGAGCCCGCGCGACAAAGCGGTTGCGGATGATGCGCGACAGCACCGACGCGAACAGCCACGCGAGGGAAAGCGAGAGCGCGATAGTGATGAAATGGCTCCGGCTTGGCCAGGTGACGGCGCGCATGAGAAAGAGCGCGGCAAGCAGGAAGACCGTGAACAGGATCCAGTCGGTGCGCCGCAACAGGGCAACCACGACCCTCAACAGTCCGGGATGGCCCTTTATCTGGCGTGCCCGGTTCTCCACGAGCGGTTCGATGCGCTGCGCCGCAAGCTTCGCGACGAGGAAGAGCACGACGATGATGGCAGCCTGATAGAAGAACCACGGCGTGACGGCGTAGTCGAACCATCGGCTGGCCCAGGCCAGCGATTCATCGATGGCGTTGCGAAAATCCATTCCCACACGACCGTTATGGACTGGCGAACAGCAACTCGCCATCCACAATGTCGCCGGCCTCCTGAATGGTCAAGCCGACCACCAAGACGCCTCCAGCGCCTCCGCTCTGCGCATCAGTCCTGCAAGTCCGGCAGCTCCTGCCAAAGCGTTCGGGACAGGGGCTGTCATAGGTGTGGATGTCCCGGGCGTCAGTTCAGCACCCGGTTCGAGCGCACGGCCGATCAGAAACAACCGCTGGAAATCGCTAACTCATAACATTAGCTTGCGCTTACATTAGCTTGAGCGTATGTATCTAAATTGGCCGGTCATCTACCCCCCAACCGGTTAGGCTCGGCGCCAGTCCCCCCCTCAGGCCAACGACGCCGGGCCGCTCCGGGCTTGGTCCGGGAAGCCCTGCTTTAAGTGCCCCCCACTGTTCCTGTCGCGGCAGTTGAGAAAGTCGACCGATCGTCGGCCTTTTCGATATCGATCAAGGGGCCTCGCCCACCGGCGGTGAACACATCGACGATGTCCCCTCAGGTGTCGGCCTTCCCGTCGCCAGCCATGGTCGCTAATCTCGGCTCAGGGAAAGGCTGGAGAAGAGGAATGGCGAACGACTTGTCGCCAAGGCTTTTGGCGATCGTCGATGCGCTGCCTTTGCGGCAGGGCATGCGGGTGCTCGAGATCGGCTGCGGACCGGGTGCTGCGGCGCGCGAGATCGCACGCCGGATTGGCGACGGCCACGTGCTGGCGATCGACCGCTCGGCCAAGGCCATCGCGCAGGCCAGGGCCGCCTCGCGCGCCGAGATTGCAGCGGGCCGGCTGAGCCTTCGTCAGGTCGCTATCGAGGACTTCAACCTAGAGGCGGACGAGAAGCCCTTCGACATTGCCGTTGCGGTGCGCGTCGGCGCACTGGACGGGCGTCATCCCGAGGCAGGAAAAATCGCCCTGCAACGGCTTGAGGCCGCGTTGACGGCGCAAGGCCGGCTGTTCATCGACGGCGGCGATCCGCTGCGCGAAATTGTGATACGCGGCTGAGCAGCCGGTGGCTTTCTCTCCGGAATCGAGGGTTTGAGTGACGGTGAGCGGCAGCGTCGGGCCTGCGCCTCAGCTCCTCAGCCCCGGCGCTTCCTGCCCTGTCCTCTCGACATACTCCGTATAGCCGCCGCCATAGGTATGAATGCCGTCGGGCGTCAGCTCCAGCACCCGGTTCGACAGCGCGGCGAGGAAATGGCGGTCGTGCGAGACGAACAGCATCGTGCCCTCATACTGCGACAGCGCCGTGATCAGCATCTCCTTGGTGGCGATGTCGAGGTGGTTGGTTGGCTCGTCCAGCACCAGAAGGTTGGGCGGGTCGAACAGCATCAAGGCCATCACCAGCCGCGCCTTCTCGCCGCCCGACAGCACCCGGCATTTCTTCTCGATCTCGTCGCCGGAAAAGCCGAAGCAGCCGGCAAGCGCCCTGAGCGGCGCCTGGCCGGCCTGCGGAAACGCGTCCTCCAGCGTCTGGAACACAGTGCGCTCGCCCTCCAGCACTTCCATGGCGTGCTGGGCGAAATAGCCCATCTTGACGCTGGGCCCGCGCGCCACCGTGCCATTGTCTGGCTCGGAAGCGCCGGCCACCAGCTTCAAGAGCGTCGACTTGCCGGCGCCATTGATGCCCATCACGCACCAGCGCTCGCGGCGGCGCACCTGGAAATCCAGCCCCTCATAGATCGAGCGACTGCCATAGCTTTTGTGGATGTTCTTCAACGTCACCACGTCCTCGCCGCAGCGCGGCGCCGGCTGGAAATCGAACGACACCTTCTGGCGGCGCTTGGGCGGCTCGACGCGGTCGATCTTCTCCAGCTTCTTCACCCGGCTCTGCACCTGGGCGGCATGCGAAGCGCGCGCCTTGAAACGCTCGATGAAGGCGATCTCCTTGGCCAGCATCGCCTGCTGGCGCTCGAACTGCGCCTGCTGCTGCCGGTCGGCGATCGCCCGCTGCTGCTGGTAGAATTCGTAATTGCCGGAGTAAGCGGTCAGCGAGCCGCCATCGATCTCCACCACCTTGTTGACGATGCGGTTCATGAACTCGCGGTCGTGCGAGGTCATCAGCAGCGCGCCGTCGTAACCTTTCAAAAACTGCTCCAGCCAGATCAGGCTTTCCAGGTCGAGATGGTTGCTCGGCTCGTCGAGTAGCATGGCGTCGGGCCGCATCAGCAGGATCCTGGCCAGCGCCACGCGCATCTTCCAGCCGCCGGAAAGTTTTCCGACGTCACCGTCCATCATCTCCTGGCTGAAGCCGAGGCCATCCAGCACCTCGCGGGCGCGGCCATCCAGCGCGTAGCCGTCGAGCTCCTCGAAGCGCGCCTGCAGGTCGCCATAGCGGGCGATGATGGCGTCCATTTCACCTGATCGCTCCGGGTCGCCCATGGCGGCTTCGAGCTCACGCATCTCGGCCGCCACTTCGCTCACAGGCCCGGCGCCGTCCATCACTTCGGCGACAGCGCTACGGCCTTCCATGTCGCCGACATCCTGGCTGAAATAGCCGATAGTGACACCACGATCGACCGAGACTTGGCCCTCGTCGGGCTGCTCCTCACCGTTGATCATGCGAAACAGCGTCGTCTTGCCGGCGCCGTTGGGGCCGACCAGCCCGACCTTCTCGCCCTTCTGCAGGGAGGCAGAGGCTTCGACGAAGACGATCTGCCTTCCGTTCTGTTTGCTGATGCTTTCCAGTCGAATCATGCTTCCACGCGCGCTCAAGGGATCTCCCGCGCCAATACGCGATAGGCCGCGCCTGCGGAAGCCCGCAAATCAAGGGGAATACGTCGCCAGATAGATGCCGGCCAGATAGATGCCGGAACGATCCGCTGAGCGTTCAGATCGAGTTCGAACTGAATTAGCGGAACCTTGGATACCGCCGGCAGTTTAGAAAGATAGGCTCAAACCGAAAGGAGGATGAGAGATGAAGACGCTAACCGCTATTTTGCTCGCCACCTCTATGATCGGCCTGACCGCCGGCACGGCAAGCGCCACTTGCCATGAGACGACCGCATCGATCGAAGCTCAATCAGGCATCGCAAAAGACGCAACGCGTGCGCCCCTCGAAACTGACGCGAATGCCGGTAACAGGGTCGAGGGCGGCCCGGCCAGCAAGGATGCCAACACCATGCCGCTTGCCAACCAGGAAGGCGGTGGGGATAAAAACCTAGCCACTTCGCAGCAGGATGCCGAGGCGCAGCAGGAAGGCGACAAGACCGCTGCGGCCAAGGCCGACCCCTGCAAGCCGGATTGACGCGGATTGAAAGACTGGCCGCAGACGCTGCGCTGGATGCCGTGGCACCAGCCGAAGCGCGATGTTACCCAATCCCTCCCGTCACCGCATAGGCGCCGGCGACGCGTCCGTCCTCAAGACGCACGACGGCGGTGACGATTGAGCCGTACGAGCCGCGCCAGACGCTGTGGATCGTCTGGTGCGTGGCAGCCGGTACGACCGCACGCCCGGTGAAGCGCGCGCCGGTCCGCTGCATGGCGACAGGCTCGCCGTTGACATGGATTTTCACGCTGGTCTCGGCTCCGGCCTCGCCATGCACATCAAGCGTGATTGTTATCTCGTCCTGGCCACCCGCATGCCGCGCCTCGGCGGCAAGCGTGATGGTCAGCGGCACATCATTGGTCGTGATGTCGCCATGCCGGGCGGCAAAGACATCGTCGGCCAATTCCGGCGTGCGCGGCGGCCGGGTGCGGCGCTGGCCAGCGTGCTCGAAGTCGCCAGCCAGCCGAAGCAGTTTCGTGTCCTCATAAGCCTTCCCGGCGAAGGTGAGGCCGACCGGCATGCCGATATCGGCCATCGTGCCCATCGGCACGGTGACGGTCGGAATACCCAGGTGGCGCGGCACAAGATTGCCGTTGGCGACCCAGGCCCCGTTGCGCCACGCAAGTGCCGCGGACGCCTCGTTGACATCCGCGTCGGCCGGCCCGACATCGGCGACGGCGGGAAACACCACCGCATCGAGCCCCTGCGCGTCGAGCCAGTCCTCGAAATCGATCCGCCGCGTCGCCTCGAGGCCTTTTAGGCCGCGCTCTAACTCGGGAATGGCCTGGAACGGCGTGACGCCGCGCATGGCCCGCTCGACATATTCCGCCAGATCGAAACTGTCGTCATAGCGGTCCGGCAGCGTGCCCGGCGGCTGAGGAAAGATTTTTGCGCCGTCGACCGAGGCGAGATCGGGGATGGCAGGGTCCGCATTGGCGCGCAGGAAATCGTCCCAAGCCGAAATGCATAGGTCCCATATCTCGCGCTCGGCGAATTCTTCCTGAACCAGCCCACGATCGACCATGTTTTTTGTGCCCGGCCGGTCGCGCTCGTAGTTGGAGACGACGGGAAAATCGACCTCGACCACATCCGCGCCGAGCCGTCGCAAATCCGCTGCCGCCTGCTCCCACAGCTTGAGCACCGACGCGCGGGTCTGGATCGGAACGTCAACCTCCGTGTCGCGGCCGATATACATGCGAGGAACGCCGAGCCGCATGCCTTGCAGCGCCCCGTCCGGCTCGAGTCCGGCGTAGCGCGGCGGCCGCACGGCCGAGCTCTTCGGCAATGCCACCCAGGGCTGCGCACGCCAGAAATCGCCCCTGGTGTTCGGGTCGTCGGCGACGATCACGTCGAGCAGTTCGAGCATATCGGCAACGCTGCGCGTATGCGGCACCACCACGTCCATCGTCGGCACCAGCGGCCAGTTGCCACGCACGGAAATGACGCCACGCGACGGCGTGTAGGCGACCAGCGCGTTGTTCGACGCCGGCGCCCGGCCGGACGACCATGTCTCCTCGCCAAGCCCGAAGGCGGCGAAGCTGGCGGCGGTCGCGGTTCCGGAACCGTTCGATGAGCCGGACGCGAAGGCGGCGGTCAGGTAATCGGCGTTGTAGGGGCTTTCCGCCCGGCCGTAGACGCCGCGCTGCATGCCGCCATTGGCCATCGGCGGCATGTTGGTGAGCCCGATCAGCACCGCGCCGCCGGCCCGCAGCTGTGCGATGGTGAAGGCGTCCTCGTTGGCCGTGAGATGCTCGAAGGCCGGCGAGCCGGCGGCGACCGTCAGGCCGGACACTTTGTAGCTGTCCTTGGCGGTGTAGGGGATGCCGTCCAGCGGACCAAGCGTCGCGCCGTTCCGGCGGCGCCGGTCAGATGCGGCCGCCTCTTCAAACATCTTAGGATTGAGCACGGGAACGGCATTGAGAGTGATCCCATGCCGGTCGTAACGCGCAATTCTGCGCAGGCAGGCGCCGACCAGCTCGACGCTGGTGACGGTGCCGGCCTCCAGCGCCCGCCGCAACTGTTCGATCGAGGCCTCGACGATGTGGAGATCGGTCACTTCGGGAAAGCCAAACGTCTGTTGTCCGCAACAGTTTCAAATATGATCTTCACCTACAGTGTCTTGGTGTCCAACAGACCATCCTCCTTCATCATATCCAGATAAATCTGGACAGCAGGATGGCCATGGGAAGAAGCCTTGAGCAACCACTTGGCGGCTTCTTTGTAGTTCGGTTGTCCATCGATACCGCGATAGTACAGCATCCCAAGGCTGGCTTCTGCATCGACATTTCCCATTTTCGCGGCAGCCAGCCACCAGGATTCCGCTGATTTGTCGTCTCTGGCAATGCCTTCACCATTGGCGTAGGCGTATGCCACGTGGAGCTGAGCCTGGACATCTCCCTGCTTTGCGGCCTTGAGCCACCACCAAACCGCATCCGCCTTGCTTTGGCTAACACCAGCGCCTTTCGAGTAGGCAACCCCCAGGTTCAGTTGCGAACTGACGTCTCCCTGGTTGGCCGCCTTGAGCCACCAAGACGCCGCGTCCGCATCGCTTTGGGTAACACCGTTGCCTATTGAATATGCATAGCCAAGCGCGGCCTGCGCCTGGGCGTTGGCCTGTTCGGACGCTTTGCGCCACCAGACGGCAGCCTGAACATGATCTTGTGGCACACCCAAACCAAGTGAATAGGTCTGGCCAACAGCGTATTGAGCGATGGGATAACCTTGATTGCCTGCCTTGCTGAACCAGGCAAATGCCTGTGCGTCATCCTTGCCCACGCCCTTTCCCAACGCATATGCACTTCCAACGGCATATTGTGCATCGGCGAGGCCGCTGGCCGCGGCTTTCATCCACCATTCGAACGCTCGGCGGTCGTCCTTCGCCACCGCCTGGCCTTCTGAATAGAAACCGCCAAGGATGTATTGACCATTTGCGTGCCCCTTATCCGCAGCCTTCCGCGCCCACATTAAGGCCAACTGATCGTCCTTCCCGACACCTCTGCCATAATAATAAGCTTGGCTGAGGCCGGACGCACCATTTGGGTTTCCTGCCTCTGCGGTCTTGCGCCACAAGTTCACTGCCAGCACGTCATTCCGAGCAACGCCCTGGCCTAACCAATACATCAAACCAATATTGTTCTGCGCATCGGGGTTGCCGGCGTCGGCCACTATCTTCCACTGGCGGAATGCCTCTGTGTAGTCCTTGGCGAGGAGTGCCGCCTGTCCTTTGTGCGCGGCCGACCACTGGACATAGTAATTTCGCGCAGGCCAAAACAGCACGAAGGCAACCAACAAGAGTAGGACGAAGGGAAAAATTCTTCGGCGACGCGGCGCGGGCAAGCTGGACACAGTTGTGTTCGCCTCAAGCGGCCAGTCGTCACTGTTCACGCGTGCCAATCCATTTGCCGACACCGGCACCATTAGCGTAAGTTGCTTCTTCTGGAAATATCCGAGCCGCGAGAATCTGTTCAATCCGGCGCACCGGCGAAAAGCACCACGGCCTCACCGCCGCCTGCCGGCCAGTCCCGGATGGTGCGGTCGTAGCCGCCGGTCAGCACCGTGCCGTCGGCGGCGAACGCCACCGCGTAGACCGGGCCAGACCGGCTGTCGAACAGGGCGGTCTCGTTGCCCGTTTCCACGTCCCACAGCCGTGCCGTGCCGTCGAGCGAGCCGGAGAGCAGCCGCTTGCCGTCGGTCGACAGCGCCAGCGCATAGACCGTACCCGAATGACCATCGAGGCGGCGGACTTCGCGACCGACGTCGAGATCCCAAAGCTTGATCGTATAGTCGCCGCTGCCGGTGATCACATGGCGGCCGTCGGCCATGAACACCACGCCATAAGGGCCGCGCTCGTGCCCATGCCAGCTGCGCAGCTGCTTGCCCGTGTCGATGTCCCATAGCTTCAGCGTGCCGTCGATACTGCCGCTGATCGCGCGTGTGCCGTCCGGCGAGACGGCGATCCCGCTGATCGACCAGTTGTGCCCCGGCATCACATGCAGCACCGAGCCTTTCTCGATATCCCAGACGATGACCCTGCCGATGTCGTGCCCGCTGACCGCACGTTTGCCGTCGGGACTAATCGCGAGCTTGTTGACGCCACCGTTCTGGCCTGACGAGAATACGTGCAGCACAGCGCCATCGGAGAGCTGGCGCAGCACGATCTCGCCATCGTCGCCGGCCGTCAGCGCCCGCGCCCCATCGGGCAGGAAAAGCGCTGTCCGCGCCATGTCCTTGTGGACGCCGAGAGTGCGGATCAGGCGCTTGCCGTCGATATCCCAGAGCTTGATCGTGCGGTCGGTGCTGGCGCTCAGGATCGAGTGCCCGTCAGGCGCAACTGCCAGCCAGACGACGGGCTCGCGGTGGCCATCCGCCTGCGTCGGCTGCGGCGGCGGAGCCTGGGGCAGCGGCGCAACAGTCTGCGGTGGCGGGGCTGGAGCAGCCTCCGGCGGTGAGGCGGGTGGGGCAAGCGCGACCTCGGATGGCGAGGCAGGAGCCGGCGGCTGTACCGGTTCCGCGCTGGCGACGTCTTCGCCCTTCGGCGTGCTCGGCGCGGGTTGCTCGGCGGTCAGGCTTTTGCCGGCGTCCTGTGGCTGTCGCAACCAGGGGCCGAGTTGGTCGGCCACCAAAGCGAGTACGGCAAGGAACGGAATGACGACGAAGATCTTCCGCAGGCGTGATCGTCCGGCGGGTTGCGTTTCGGCACCCCTGCCGAACAGCGGCACCTTCGGATCTTGCGTCGATCGGCCCGGCAACAGGCCGGCCCAGAACAGCAGGGCTGCAAGGCCTGAGCAAACGCCCGCCGCCCCGACCAAAGCCAGGCGCACGGACGCGAAGCCTTCGCCGGCGCCCTCGCCGCCCAGCGCGAAATACACACGTGTGAAACAGAGCAAGCCGATCGCCAGCAGCAGCACCGCAAGCAGCCTGTCGACAAACCTGTTCATCGGGCTCCCCTCGGGCCGCTATCCGCTTCGCCCGCAATGATGCCGGTCAGCGCCGGGCTTGTCGATGTCCTTCTGATAGTAGCCAATCTCCCCCACAGGGAGATTGGCTCTCCCCCCTCACCGCAACTCCACCCACACCGGCGCGTGGTCGCTGGCGCCGGTCTCGCCGCGCACGTCGCGGTCGATCTCTGCCCCGGTCAGCCGACGCGCCAGCTTCTTCGACAGCAGGATGTGGTCGAGGCGCAGGCCGGCGTCGCGCGGCCAGCGGTTGCGGCGATAATCCCAGAATGTGTAGAGCGTCTCATTCGGGTGCTTCTTGCGCAGCGCGTCGGTCCAGCCCTGGTCTAGCAGCACCGCGAAGGCGGCGCGGCTTTCCGGCTGCACCAGCGCGTTATCGTCATAGGAGCGGGTCGGGTAGATGTCGCGCGGCTCGGGCACGATGTTGTAGTCGCCGGCCAGCACCACCGGCAGCCCGGTGTCGAACAATTCCGCCGCATGCGCGTTCAGGCGCTCGTGCCAGGCGAGCTTGTACTGGAATTTCGGACCGGGCTGCGGGTTGCCGTTTGGCGCATAGAGGCAGGCGACGACGATGCCGTTGACCGCCGCCTCGATGTAGCGGGCCTGCTGGTCGCTCTCGTCGCCGGGCAGCACCTCGCGGGTCAGAATGGGTTCTGAACCCCGCGCGAGTATGGCGACGCCGTTCCAGGTCGGCTGCCCCACCCACACCGCGCCATAGCCGGCCGCGGCGAGTGCTGTGCGCGGAAACTGCATGTCCCTCGCCTTGAGCTCCTGCAGGCAGACGACATCAGGCTTGGCGACAGTCAACCAGGCCAGCAGGTTTTGCAGCCGGCTGTTGATGTTGTTGATGTTGAAGGTGGCGATCTTCATCGGCCTGCTTCAGCGCACGATGCGCTCGGCCCACGCCTTCACCGCATCAGCGAGTGTCTTCAAATGATCGGCGGTGGAGAAGCCGGAGATGCTCTTGCGCGGCTTGAGGTCGTGGTCTCCGTCTTCCAGCCAGAGCATCTCGATGCGGTCGGAAAGATCGTAGGTCGCGACCTCGTCCGGCGTTCCGAACTCGTCGCGTGTGCCTTGGCAGATTAGTGTTGGCGTCTTCAGCCCTGCGAGATGTTTTGTCCGCAACTGCGTCGGCTTGGCCGGCGGATGGAAAGGGTAGCCCAGGCAGAGCAGCCCGGCGATCTTGCCTTCGGCGAACGTTTCGTCGGCGATCATCGAGGCGACGCGTCCGCCCATCGACTTGCCGCCGATGATGAGCGGCCCCTTCACGCCCTTCGCCCTGAGGTCGGCGATCGCCTTGATGTATTCCGGGTTCACCGTCTCGGCGCGCGGCGGCGGCTTGCGGTGGCCGTAGCGGCGGGCCGCCATGTAGTGGAATTCAAAGCGCGCGACGCGGAAGCCGGCCTCGGCCAGCGCTTTTGCCGTTGCGGTCATCGAGGCCGAATCCATCGGCGCCCCGGCGCCATGGGCGAGCAGGATGGTGGTGGGGGCGGTGTCGGGGCCGTCGAAGAGGAAGGTGGTCATTGGAACTCCAACGTTGACGACCCCTTCTCCCCTTGTGGAAGAAGGTGGCCGAGCGAAGCTCGGTCGGATGAGGGGTGTTGGACGGAATACCAACGTCTCATTTCTTCCAGCACCCCTCATCCGTCTCGGCGCCAATGCGCCGATCCACCTTCTCCCACAAGGGGAGAAGGGAGCGCCATCGCCTCACCCCGCCGATTTCTGCGCCAGCTGCAAATCCACGAACTGTATCCCCTTGGCCGCCATGCGCGCCCATTCGGAATCCGCGTCGAGCTCGAGGTAGCGCGACCAGTTCCGCCGTGCCTCGGCAAGGTTGCCGGCGTCGAACTCCAGCCGTGCCAGATTGAACACCGCATCGGCATAATTGGCATCGAGCGCGATCGCCTTTTGCAGATGCCGCCGCGCCGAGGCGTCGCGGCCCTGCTCGGTCATCAGCCCGGCCAGATTGAACCAGGCCTCGACAAAGCCGGGGTCACATTTGATGGCGCGGGCATAGTCATGCGCCGCCTCGGCTGCGCGTCCAACGGCGCGCAGGCAGTTGGCGCGGTTGAAGGCGGCAATCGCATCGCTCGGGTCGATGGCTAGGCAGCGCTGGTAGAGTGCCGCCGCCTGCTCGTGGTGTTCAGCCTCTTCCGCGGCTTCGGCGTCGGCGAACAATTCTTCCAGCGTGTCGTCATCCGGCGACCCCAGATCGAACAGCAGCTGGCCGTCCAGTTCACTCTGGCCGCCCTCGAGATAGATCGCGTCTGCGCGCCCATGCTGCGAGCCGACATTGAGTGACTTGGCGGTGAGCGAGGCGACCGGGCCGGAGCGGTGCACGGAGCGCGCGATCGCCCCCCACGAAGCGCCGCCAGCAACCAGCCCGGCATATTTGCGGGCGAGGATCAGGTCGCGAAACGAATAGGGTTCGCCATCATGCTCGAAGGCGTCGAAAAGCGACAACAGGTCAAGGTCGGATGCGGCCAGCCGTGACTGGTCGAGAAGCGACTGCCGCGACAGGGCCGAGGCCTCCGGCGCCTTCATCAGCCCGAGCAGGCGCAAAAAGCCGTTCTCGCTGATCAGCTTACGGCCGGTCGCGCGCTCGGCCGCGACGCGGCGCTCGATCTCGGCATCCCCGGCCTTGGCGAGATAAATGCGTCCGAACACCACATGGCTGGTGCGCCTGTTGACGCCGCGTCGCAACTGGCCTTGCTGGCGCTCGACCTCGCGCGCCGCAAGCCGAAGCGGAAACGCCGCCAGCGCGCCGATGCTGCCGAAGACGGTGCCGGCGAGAGCCGTCACGCCTTGCTCTTGCCGACTGCTTTGAGAAGGTTGGCCTTGAGCGGGTTTTCCTTGGCCGCGGCGGCCTTGCCCTTAGCCGCCGGTTTCGCCCCTTCATCGGCCTTGCTCTTGCTCTTGGCCGGCGGCTTGGCCGATTGCGACAGGCTGGCCTTCAGCGCATCCATCAGGTTGATGACATTGCCGCGCTCGGGGGCGGCCGCAATGATCGGCTTGTGGCCCTTGAGCTTCTCGCGGATCATCGCCATCAGCGCGATCTCGTAGCGATCCTCATAGTTCTTCGGATCGAAGGTGGTTTCCTTCTGCTTGATCAGCGCTTCGGCGAGCTGCAGCATCTCCGGGTCGGGCTTGCCGGCCGGGATGTTGCCGAAATATTCAGCCGTGCCGCGCACTTCGTTCGGATTCCTCAAGGTGCAGACGAACATGCCGTTCTCGCGCGCGCCGATCGTCACCACGCGCTCGCGGCTGGACAGCACAAGGCGGGCGATCGCCAGCTTGCCGGATTGGCGCATGGCCTCGCGCAGCACAGCGAAGGTTTCCTCGGCCATCGCGCCATCGGGTGCCAGATAATAGGGCGCGTCCTGATAGATCACGTCGACCTCGCCCTCGTCGACAAAGGCCTCGATGTTCATCGTATGATTGGATTCGATGCGCACCGCGTCGAGGTCGGTATCATCGATGATGATGTACTGCTTGTCCTCGTACTCGTAGCCCTTGACGAGGTCCGAGCGCTCGACCAGCCCGAGCTCGGGATCGACCGGCTTCATGTTGATGCGGTTGTGGGTCTTCTTGTGCAACTGGTTGAAGCTGATGCGCTCGCTCGCGCTCGTCGCCGGATAGAGCCGGACCGGACAGCTGACGAGGCTGAGCTTGAGGTAACCTTTCCAACTTGCCCTGGGCGCCATGAAACTCTCCTACGCGGCCGTGCACTGTCGAACTTTTGCAGCGCTTCGTCCAAAGGACGAACAGCGCTGCGCAAAACCTACATCCCACCTACAATACCGGCAAATCCCTAGCGAAATCTTCCATGTCGGCCCAGGGATCGCCGGAGGTGGCCAGAAGGCCCGGCAGCGAAGAATAATTCAAATCTTCCGGAGCGTCGATGGATTCCAGATCGGACCAGCTCACTGGCGTCGAGGCCGGCAGGTTTGTGCGGGCGCGCAGCGAGTAAGGTGCCGCCGAGGTGTGGCCGCGCGCATTGCGGTGGTAGTCGATGAAGATGCGCCGCTTGCGGTTGTCCTTGCCCATGGTGGTGGTGAACGTGTCGGGCGCGGAGGCGGCCACCGCCGAAGAAATGGCGCTGGTCGCCTGGTGTAGCTTCTTCCAGTTCTGTTTCTGCGTCACCGGCACTGATATGTGGATGCCCTTGCCGCCCGAGGTTTTGGCGAACGGCACCAGCCCCATCGCCTCCAGCTCGCCCTTGATATGCACTGCCGCCTCGACCACCTCGCGCCAGGCGATGCCCTCGCCGGGGTCGAGGTCGAAAACGATCAGGTCGGGCTTGTCGAGCCGCGTGCGGTGGGTGCCCCAGGTATGGAACTCGACGACGCCGAACTGCGCCAGCGCCAGATAGCCCTTGGCGCCCTCGACCGACAGATAGGACTTGGTCTCGCCCTCGGAATTGGTCGCCTCGAATGTGACGACCGAAGGCGGCATGCCGGTGAAGGCATGGCGCTGGAAGAAACAGTCCTGCGGCTTGCCGGTCGGGCAGCGCACCAGCGACACCGGGCGGCCGAGAATATGCGGCAGCATGAAGTCGCCGACCAGCGCGTAGTAGACGGCAATATCGAGCTTGGTCGGTCCGGTCTTGCCGAACAGCCGCCGCGTCGGGTTGGTCACCCAGATCGTGGCGAGGTCGGCCTCAGCGATCAGCCGCTTGCGCTTGGCCGAAACCGGCGTCGACAGGCCGACATCCCTGAGCCCGCGGAACACGCCGTGGCGCAGCGCATTGTCTGCTGTGCGGTTGGCATAGTGGATGCGGGCCGAGAGCAGCGGCCGCACCCAGTTCATCTCGCGCATGATCTCGCGCGGAACCCCTTCGGGCGCCGACGCGCCGGCGCGCAGCGGCTCCAGCCGGGCCAACAATTCGCCTGCTGTCGCGGCATCGAAGCCGGTGCCGACCTTGCCGCGATAATGCAATTCGCCGTCCTCGAATTCGGCCATGCCTAGCGCCGCCAGCCCCTCGGCCGCGTCGGAGGTGGTGTAGCCGGCGATGACGAAGTCGTCGGACTTGAGCGCCTTGGTCTTGGTCCAGGTCTTGGTGCGGCCGCTCTGGTAGGTTGCCGTGGCGCGTTTCGAGACGACGCCTTCCAGCCCCAGTTCGGAGGCCTGGTCATAGAGCCCCTGCCCGTCGCCTTCGACGTGATCGCTGAACTGGATGGCGGAATTGGCGCCCAAGCCGGACAGCAATTGCGACAGCAACGCCTTGCGCCGGCCGAGCGGCGCTTTTCTCAGGTCCCAGCCGTCGAGATACAACAGGTCGAAGGCATAGAAGTGCAGCTTGTTGCCGGCGCCTTCGGCCAGCGCGTCCTGCAAAAGGGCAAAGCGGCTGATGCCCTTGGCGTCGAGCACGACGATCTCACCGTCGATAACAGCCTCGCGACAGGGCAGCCTGGCGAAGGCATGCGGCAGGTCGCCATAGCGCTTGGTCCAATCGATGCCGGCGCGGGTGATCAGCCGCACCTCACCCTTAGCCAGATGCGCCATGGTGCGGTAGCCGTCGAACTTGATCTCGTGCAGCCAGACTTCGCGCGTTTTTTCCGCGGGGTGTTCACTGCCCGGAGGCTTCGGAACCTGCGTCGCCAGCTGTGGCTCGATGCGGGCGGGCGCCGGCGCCTTGACGGCGCCCGGCAAAGCGCCGGGCTTCAGCACGACCGGTTTCACAGGCCTTGCGGCAGGCTTCGGCGTTGCCACCAGCTCCTCGATGCGCCGTCCCGATTTGACGCTTTCCGGCCGGGCTTCCAGTATGTCGAGCTTGGCGTCGGCGGCGAGATCGCGCTCCTTGAACAGCAGCCAGTTCTTTTTGCCCTCATCCTCGCCGGGCTTCGGTTTCAGCCGCGCCAGCATCCAACCGCCATTCAGTTTCTCGCCGGCCAGTCGGAACTTGAAGGAACCGGTGCGCAAACTCTTTTCGACATCCTCCATCGGCGCCCAGACGCCGGTGTCCCAGACGATCATCGGCCCGCCGCCATATTCGCCCGCGGGAATGACGCCTTCGAAGTCGATATATTCGAGCGGATGGTCCTCGGTCTCGACCGCCAACCGCTTGTCGGCGGGATTGAGCGACGGGCCGCGAGGCACCGCCCAGCTCTTCAGCACATCGCCGACTTGCAAACGCAAATCATAGTGGTCGGCGGTGGCGTGATGCTTGTGCACGACGAAGCGGTTGCCTTCTCCGGCAACCAGCCCGCCAACGGGCTCCGGCGTCTTCGTGAATTCGCGCTTGGCGCGATAGGCCTTGAGTTTTGGGGTCATGTCCGCATGCCAGGCGGGATGCGTCGGCTGCGCAAAAACAAGGACTTGACCCACATCGCTTGAATCATTTTGTCAGCATGCGGCGGGCCGATGTCGTGCCTCACACAGCTCAATCGTCGGCGGCCGGCGTCAATTCGAGCTCGGCCGGCGACAGACCCTGCTGGAGCTGGCTCAGCCGGAATTCGTCGACCCAGTAGGCCTCGCCGTCGACGAGGACACGCGCTTTGTAGGCGCCGGCGGAGAAGCTCTGTGCGGTGATATAGACCTTGTGACGGTCGAGCGCCTTGCGCACCGCGGCGCGCTTGGATTTCTGGCTGGTGACGGAACTGGCCATAACTCGCTCACACACACGCTGCCGCAGGAAAACGCGGCGAGCATAAGGATGGCCGAGACCGGCTGTCGTGTCAATTTGGGATGATCAGGCCACCTTTTTCACTCAGCCAGCCGGGGAGAGTCAGCTTTCGAAGCCGCCGCCGCATGACATTGGGCAAGCTGCGCCGGGGCGATGAGCGCTCCCGGAACTACTCACATCCACTATCCGATGCCGCCCACCAATTCCTCCGCCCTGGCGATGGCGGCCGCCTGGTGCGGCTGCAGGTGCTGGCCCGCATAGGCTTCGAAGACCGGCAGGAACGGGTCGTCTATTTCAGTCCTGATGCCCGATAATTGCTCCATCACCGCCAGCCCGCAATAGGGCACGTAGGCGGCCGAATAACCGCCTTCATGTGACATCATCAGCCGCCCGCCGCAGAGATCGTCCGCCGCCTGCATCAGCAGCCGCGTCATCTCGCGGTAGCTGCCGCTATGCAGCATCATGCGCCCCAGCGGATCGGCCGCCGATGCATCGAAGCCCGATGGCACGACGATCAAGTCAGGCTTGTAACGAGTGAGCGCCGGCAGCACGATGCGTTCGAATACCGACATGTAGGCGCCGTGGCCGCATCCGGCCGGCAGCGGCACGTTGATGTTGTAGCCCTCGCCCCTGCCCTCGCCGCGTTCCTTGTGGAAGCCGCTATCGGGCGGATAAAGCCCCTCCTGGTGGATCGAGATCGTCAGCACGGACGGATCCGCGTAGAAGGCCGACTGGGTGCCGTTGCCGTGATGGACGTCCCAGTCGACGGTGGCGACCCGCTCGAAGCCATGTTTGGCCCGGTTCTTCAGGATAGCGACCGGAACATTGCCGAACAGGCAAAAGCCCAGGCCTTGCGCGCGTTCGGCATGATGACCGGGCGGCCGCGCCAGCGCGTAGCCATTGTTGATATCGCCGCTCAGCACCGCATCCATCACCGCAGCGGTGCCGCCGGCCGCCAGGCAGGCGATCTCATAGCTGCCATGGCCAAAAGGGGTAAGATAGCTCGCATCGCCGCCGCGCTCGTCGCTGAGCGTCTTGACGCGGCGGATGTAGTCGCGATCGTGGAACAGCGCCAGATCATCCTCGCTCACCGCGACCGAGGCGATCTTCGACAGCTTTTCAGTGAGGCCTGAAACCTCCATCAGGTTGCGGAACCGGCGTTTGGTCGCGGCATTCTCGGCATGCTCGCCCGGCTCGATGGTCAGGCTCGGCTGAAAGAACAGCGCGGCATTGCCGGTCTCGTGCCAGAGATAGAGTTCGTGGAAATTCCAACCCGTCGCCATGTATGGCCTCCTACCCTGCCAGGATCATCGATGCGGCGCGTTCGGCGATCATGATCGTCGGCGCGTTGGTGTTGCCCGAGACCATTTTTGGAAAGACCGAAGCGTCGGCGATGCAAAGCCCGTCCAGCCCGTGCACCTTCATCGACGCTGGGTCGACGACAGCCATTTTATCGGTGCCCATCCGGCAGGTGCTGGTCGGGTGATAGAGCGTCGTGCAGTGGCCGCGAATGTACTCAGCGATCTCGGCATCGCTTTCGCATTCGGCGCTTGGCGTGATTTCCCCGACCAGCATTTCTTTGAGTGGCGACTGCGCCGCGATCCGGCGGCTGATGCGAATGCCCTCTACCAGCGTGGCGATATCCGAGCCGTCCTCGTCGCTGGCGAAGTAACGCGGGTCGATCGCCGGATATTCGATGGGATTGGCCGAGCGCAGGCGGATCTCGCCGCGGCTGTCAGGCCGCTGCAGCGTGGTGTGCAGCGTGATGCCGGGCTTCGACGACAGGAACCGCACATAGTCGCGATGCGGGCTGATGGCGCCATAAAGCTGCAGGTCCGGTTCGACATCCGGTCGGCTCCTGACGAAGCCGCCGGCCGCCACCCAGGGTGAGGAGCGCGGGCCGCTGCGCGATGTCTGCCACTCCGCAAAATCGCGCTGCAGCGTCTCGTCGGTCCAGGCGCCGACGCCGATCTTGTCCTTGGTGTAGAAGGTGATCGGAATGTTGATATGGTCCTGCAGATCCTTGCCGACGCCCGGCAGATCGTGGACGGGATCGACGCCGACGCTCCTGAGTTCGTCGGCCGGGCCGATGCCGGAAAGCAGCATCAGCTGGCAGCTGCCGATCGAGCCCGACGACAGCACCACCTCGCTGTCGGCAAAAGCAGTCTCCGGCACGCCGTTGACCAGATAGCGGATGCCTTTGGCCCGGCCCTTCTCGACGATCAGGCCCGTCGCCAGCACCCCGGTTTTCACCGTGAGGTTGGGACGTTGCCGCGCCGGGCGCAGATAGGCTTTGCCTGTGCCCCAGCGTTCGCCGTCCTTGATGGTGAACTGGAAGAGGCCGACGCCTTCCTGCTCGACGCCGTTGAAATCGCGATTGTGCTGGTAGCCGGCGGCCTTGCAGGCCTCGATCCAGGCGAGCTCGTTGGGATCGACATGCCCGACATTGCCGATATGCAGCGGCCCGTTGGCGCCGTGCAGCGGATCATTGCCAAGCTCGGCATTGCTTTCGCTGGCCTTGAACACCGGCAGCACGTCTTTCCAGGCCCAGCCGGGGCAGCCCATGGCGGCCCAGCCATCATAGTCGGACGGCAGGCCGCGAATATAGATCATCGCGTTCAGCGCGCCGGAACCGCCGATCATCTTGCCGCGCGGCCAGAACACCCGCCTGCCGCGGCAGCCGACCTGCGCCTCTGTGTAATAGCCCCAATCGACGGCGGTGTTGAACATGGTCGGCCAGTCCGACGGCACGTCCGAGGCGAGCGGCGCTTCGCGTCCCGCCTCCAGCAGTAGCACCTTGCGGCCAGGATCGGCGCTGAGCCGGTTTGCCAGCACGCAGCCGGCCGAGCCGGCACCCACTATGATCGTGTCGAACATCGTCGGTCTCTCATTTTCCGGCCGCAGCCGGGCTTTGCAGAATGTTGCTCACTACTGGCTTGCTGTTCGTTGGGCCGCTGCGCTTGCGCGTCAGCCAGCGGACCAGATCGCCAAAGCGGCCGACCAGCCCCTTCGGCATCAGCACCACCGACAGGGCGATGATCAGGCCGAGGCCGAGCGTGCGGAACTCGCCGCTCTCGCGCATCAGCTCGTCGGCCAGGACCAGCACCACGGTGCCGACAAGCGGTCCCCAGAACGTGCCGACACCGCCGACCACGACGATGGCGATGATGAACATCAGCTGCGACATCGACAGCACGCCGGGGCCGATCGCCTGGAAATGCGCGGCATAGAAACCGCCGGCAAGCCCGGTGAAGAAGGCAGAAATCCCGAAGACGAGAAGCTGCGCCTGGAACCGGTTGACGCCACGCGCCACCGCATAGCCCGGATTGTCCTTGAGCGCCCGGAAGGCAAGCCCGATCGGGCTTTTGACGATCGCGTAAGTGAAGACCATGGTGATGCCGAACAGCACCGCGATGATCGCATAGTTGCCGACCAGCCACTGCGCTCTCAGCAAGGCCCTGGTGCCAAGATCGCCGAACCGGGCAAAGCCGACGGCGCCGCCGGTGAACTGGCGGCAGACCGAGCCAACCATGACGAAGCACTCGGTGTCGGTGACGATCAGCAGATACATCGTCTGGGCAATCGCTAGGGTCAGCAGCGCCACATAGACGCCAGTCAGCCGCAGGCAGGCCAGGCCAACGACGAGCGAGAACAGCACGGCGCCGAGCGCGCCGGGCACAAGGGCCGCCCAGACGTTCCAGCCGAAATAGAAGCAGAGCATCGCGGTCGCGTAGCCGCCGAAGGCAAAGATCGCCATTTGGGCCAGCGAGAAGATGCCGGAGAAGCCGAACAAAAGATTCCACTGCGATGCGATCGTTGCATAAAACAGCGCCAGCACGATCTGGCCGAGGATGTAGCGGCTGTCGATCATGAAGGGCAGCGCAACCGCCGCAGCGATCAGCACCAGGCTGATGGCAAGATCGGTCCTGGCTGAGCGGGACATGCGCGACATGGATCTGGTGTCTGTCATGATGCCCTCACATGCGCCGGATTTCGGCGCGGCCGAAGAGGCCGGACGGCCGCCAGATCAGCACGGCAATGACCACGAACAGCAGCGACGGAAAGCCCCAGCGGGCGCCAAGCGCGTACTGGACGAAGGATTCGAGCAGCGCCAGGCCAAGCGCGGCGGCGACCGCGCCCGGCAGATTGCCGAGGCCGGCGACGACGCACATGATGAAGGCTTTCAGCATCGGATCGTTGCCGAGCGGCGGTGACAATTGCGTCATCGACGAGACCATGACGCCGCAGATGCCGGCGAGCGCGCCGGACAGCATCAGCACCTGCAGATAGACGCGGTTGACGGCGACGCCCATGAGCTGGGCCGCATCGCGGTTCTGCGCCGTCGCCCGGATTGCACGACCCATCCGCGTGCGGCCGAGCGCCAGCGAGACCACCACCATCATGACGACGACGACCGCGATGATCAAAAGGTTCTGCCAGGGCAGCGTCAGCGGCCCGAGGCGAAAGGCGCCGGCGATCGAGACCGGCTGCTTCAGCGGCTGTCCACCATAGGTCAGCAGGATCGCATTCTCCAGCGCAATGCCGATGCCGACCGTGGCGATCATGACGTTGGCTTCGAACGTCGACTTGTCGTTCTTCAACAGATTGCGCACGATCGCAAAATAAAGGATCGCACCGGCCGCGGCCCCCACAAGGATGGCGCCGGCAAAGCCGATAGCGATCGGCAGGCCGAGCGAGGTGATCACCGTGAAGGCGACATAGCCGCCAAGCGTCAGCATCGCCGCATGGGCCATGTTGAGCATGCCCATCGAGCCCCAGACCAGCGACAGCCCGACCGTCGCCAGGGCATAGAGCGCGCCGGACGTGAAGCCGGCGACAAGAATGGCCATGAGAACGTCGGTCATGGCGTCAGCCTCCAAGGTAGGTTGCGAGGAGCTCGTCTCGCGCCATCAGTTCGGCGGGCTTGCCCGACCAGACGATAGCGCCGTCGTCGAGCAGATGCAGGCGGTCGGCGAGGTCCTCGACCCGCGCCGGGTTCTCCTCGACGAGGAGGATCGTCCGGCCGGCTTTGCTCAGTTCGGCAATGACGCCGTAAACCTGGTCGATGATCAGCGGCGCCAGCCCGAGCGACGGCTCGTCGATCAGCAGGATGCGCCCGCCCATCATCAGGCCGCGGCCGATGCCGGCCATGCGCCGTTCGCCGCCGGACAGGCTCGAGGCGACCTGGTCGCGGCGGTCGGCGAGCTTCGGCAAAAGCGTGTAGACCTCGTCCAGCCGGCGCTTGATCTCGGCCTTGTCGGGCGCCAGATAGGCGCCCATCAGCAGGTTTTCGAGCACGCTCATCTGCGCAAACAGCATGTCGCCCTGCGGCACGTGGGCGACGCCCAGCATCGCCGTTTCGTGTGGCTTTCCGGACAGGCGCTGGCCGTCGATGCTGATCTGCCCGCCGCGTAGCGGCACGAGGCCGGAGATCGTCTTGAGAAGCGTCGATTTGCCATGGCCGTTCGGGCCGACGACGGTGACGAATTCTCCGGCACGGACGGTCAGCGAAATGCCCTTGAGCACCTCAAGGCCGTCATAGCCGGAGACGATGGCGTCGAGCTGCAGGACGGGCGGTTTGGCGGCTGCGCTCGTCATTGCGCTCCCTCGACCGGGCTCGTTGCGGCCCGGTCGTCGAAGAATTTCTTCAGCCGCTTCTGCGTGCCTTGTCCCAGATAGGTTTCGACGACGGTCTGGTCCTCGGCCACCTTGTCCGGCCTGCCCTCGAAGATCACCTTGCCGTGGTGCATGATGATGACGCGGCTGGACAGCGCCAGGAGAAAGCGCATGACATGCTCGATCAGCACGATAGTCAGTCCCTGATCGCGCAATTTCAGCACCATCGCCATGATCTGGTCGATCTCGGCGACGTTGAGCCCGCCGACCGGCTCGTCGAGGAACAGCATCTTCGGCTTGGTGGCGATGGCACCGGCGATCATCAGGAGCTTGCGGTCGAGCACCGGCAGCCGCGCCACGGTCTCTTCAGCCTTGCCCGCAAGTCCGACGAAATCCAGCGCCTCCATTGTTGCCTGCCGGACATCCTCGCCGAGGCGGAAGCCGGCCAGCCTGCGCCGCTGGCGGCCGAAATAGGCGGCGATCTCGATGTTTTCGCGAACCGTCAAGCTATCGAAGGCGGCATTGAGCTGGAAGGTCCGGGCCATGCCGAGCTGGCAGATGCGGTCGGCTCCCAAAGTTGAAATGTCGGCGTCGCCG
The DNA here is from genome assembly GCF_004022765.1 of Mesorhizobium sp. M6A.T.Cr.TU.014.01.1.1. Taxonomy (NCBI): domain Bacteria; kingdom Pseudomonadati; phylum Pseudomonadota; class Alphaproteobacteria; order Hyphomicrobiales; family Phyllobacteriaceae; genus Mesorhizobium; species Mesorhizobium sp. M6A.T.Cr.TU.014.01.1.1. Next base: position 106,924 of record NZ_RZPG01000009.1, on the reverse strand, counting down.
AAATGCACGCGGCCGGCGCTGGCCGGCGTGATCCCGGTCACGACATCAAAAAAAGTCGTCTTGCCGGCGCCGTTCGGCCCGCCAATGCCGACGATCTCGCCCGGATTGACCACCATCGACACGCCGTCGACGGCGGCCAGCGAGCCAAACCGTTTGACGACGCCGTCACAAACCAGCATCGGGCCCGCGGCCTCAGTCATCTCGTTTGCCTGGCACTGTTGTTTACCTGATGGCAACCGGTCGGGCGCCATGGCCCGCCGGTTTCGTTCGTTTCATTTCTACGTTCCGGTTCATTTGATCCATGGCGGCAGGATGAAGCTGTCCGTTGCATAGAGCACCGGCGCGATCAGTTTCGGATCGGTCTTGTAATCCTGATGCTGCAGGAACTGGTGCGGCATGCCGAGCGACGGATCCGCCACCTGCGTCGGGTAGCAGAACGCCGACTGACCCGCCGGATCGGCCCGGTAGGTGCCGTTGACCCCGCGATAGACCAAGCGTTTCATGGCATTGGCCACCTTGGTGGTCTGCTCCTTGTTGAACGGCTCGCCCGGACCGCCGGCGATTGCCGCCGCAAGCGCCCACATCCATAGGCCGTCATAGGTCTGCGATCCGGTGATGTAAGCCGAGTTCGGACCAAATTTCGCCCGGTAACTCTCGCGGAACGATTTGGAGAAATCGTCCGGCAGGCAGCCGATCACCGTCGAATAGACGACGCCGTTGACCGCTTCGCCGCCGATCTCGCGGAACGCGGGCAGCGACGGCCCGTACTGCATATAGATCAGACTGTTGATCGGCTCGGCGAGGAACTGGACCATGAACTGCGCCAGGTCCTGCGGCAGGAAATGCGTGACCAGGATCGCCGCCGGCGGATCCTGCCGGAGCTTCGCCAGTGTCGGACCCCACTGGTTGGTCGGGAACGGAACCGTCTCGAACAGGCTAACCTCGAATCCATATTCGGCGGCCTTGTCGCGGATCGCATTGGCGATGACGATCGAATATTCATTGGCCGACGGGATGATGGCGATCTTCTTGTTCGGCGCCTTCCATTTGCCGTCCGCGGCTAGCGTCTTGAGAAAATTCAGGCAGCCGGGACCATACCAGAATTCCGGCGGATCGCCCTGGAAGGAACTGTAGTAGCGGGCCGGGTCGGTCTTGAACTTCTCATTGTGCGAAATCAGCGTGTTGTAGTGCATCATGATGACGTCATTGTCGGCGGCGACGTCCATCTCGATCATGTTGGTGCCGAGATTGTAGCCGTTGATGATGACCGGGGCGGTGAAACGATCGATCAGGCGCTGCATCGACTGGCTGACCAGATCGGCGCCCATTTCCTTGGTGTCTTCGATGTGGATCTCGACAGGCCGGCCGAGAATGCCGCCCGCCGCATTGATCTCCTCGGCGGCGAGGTCGAGGCCGTTCTTGAACTCGATACCGTCGGCGGCGGCGATGCCGGACATCGGCAGGGCCGAGCCGACCGGAATGGGGGTAGCGTCCTGGGCGATCGCCGCATTGTTCATGTCGGCAAGAAGAGCAGCGCCAGCTCCCGCGCCGACCACCCCTTGCAGCATTGCACGTCTGTTGATCATGGCAAAATTCCCCTTTTTTGTCGTCGGTTACGGTCTGTTCTTTATGCGAAATAGATTAGGCGAAATCCTTCAGGCGAAACGCTTGCGTCAGGGGCCGAAAGGCGGCTTCCAGGTCGGCCGCCGCGGAAAGCACTTGGGCATCGTCGCCACGCGCACCGACGATCTGGAAGCCGACCGGCAGGCCCGCCGCCGTCATGCCGCAAGGGATGACGCAGGCCGGTTGCTGGCTGAGATTGATTGGATAGCTGAATGCTGCCCATTCGGTCCAGCGCGACAGGCCGCTGCCCGAGGGAACTTCAAGCCCGACGTCGAAGGCCGGGATCGATGCTCCCGGCGAAACGATGAAGTCATAGGTGTCGAGCAGCCGATCCATGGCGGCGCCGAATTCGCCGCGCTGTAACTGTGCGGCGACCAGTGCCTTGGCGTCGAACGCCGCCCCGGCCCGTGCGATCTCCAGGAAGCCCGGATCGATCCCTGCCCGTTCGTTCTCAGGGATCAGCGCCAGACGCGCAGCGGCACCGGTGAACCAGTGGTATTGGAAAAGATCGAGCAGATCGCCGCCGGGGAGATCAATGGGTTCGACCGTCGCGCCAAACGCGCTGAAATACGTCAGCGCGTGGGACACGGCGGCGGCAATCTCTTCATCCAGCACGCCGGATAGCGGCTTCGACCAGTAGCCGACCCGGGCTCCTTGCAGCGTCGCCTCGATCCGGCCAAGCGGCGCCAGCGTTCCCGCGCCTTGCTGCCAGTCGCTGAGATCGCGACCGGACATCGCCTGCGTCATGACGGAAAGATCCTGCGCGGTCCGCGCCATCGGCCCGATATGGGCGACGGTTCCAAACGCGCTCGACGGATAGGCCGGCACGCGGCCGAAGGTCGGCTTCAGTCCGGCGATGCCGGTGAAGGAGGCCGGGATACGGATCGATCCGCCGCCATCGGTGCCGAGGTGGAAGACGCCGGCTCCGGTGGCGGCCGCCACCGCCGCGCCGCCGGAAGAACCGCCGGGCGTCTTTTCGGCATTCCAGGGATTGCGCGTGATGCCGCAAAGCCCGCTGTCGGTGATCGCCTTCCAGCCGAATTCGGGCGTCGTCGTCTGTCCAATGAAGACAGCGCCCGCTCGGCGCAGCAGGGCAACGGCGGGCGCATCCCTGTCGCAAGGCGCAGCCGGCGTGGTCCTGCTGCCATAGCGAACGCTCCAGCCCTCGACCCAGACGATGTCTTTGAGCGTCGTGGGTATGCCGTCGGCGGCGGACAGCGGCTCGCCTGCCCGCCAGCGTTTTTCGGAGGCGCCGGCGGCCTTGATCGCAGCCTTGCGGTCGATCATGGTGAAGGCGTTGAAAAGCGGATTGATCGCTTCGGCGCGAGCAAGCGCCGCCATCGTCACCTCGACGGGCGATAGCGATCCAGCGCGATAGGCAGCGTTAAGCTCCGCGGCGCTCAGGCGGCACAGATCATCGGCGTCGGCAATGGGAGATATCCCATTCGGCATGCAGTTCGAACCCCTCGTTCCATGGCCACTCTTTCGGCAGCCTTGTCAGCAGAGGCAGTCTGGCGGGTTTCTGCATTTCCACAAAATGTATTATTGCGAGTAACATGCGCTATTAAATGCAACAATTGGATTTTCTATGAACCTGACCGTCCGGCAATTGCGCTATGTCTGCGAGGTCGCCCGTCTCGGCAGCGTGCTGGCGGCCTCCAAGTCGCTCTACATCTCGCAATCCTCCATCCTGGCGGCGATCACCTTGGCCGAGGCCGAGATGGGGGCGCGTATTTTCGACAGGCGGCCGGCGCGCGGCGTCTCCATCACGCCGGCAGGCCAACGCTTCGTCGCAGCAGCCCGCGTCATGCTGGCGGCGGAAACCGAGTTCAACCGGTCGATCGGCGATCTCAGCGGCCGCGTGCCGAAAGTCCTGCGCATCGGTTGTTTCGAGCCGTTCGGCGCGCTATTCATGCCGGAAATGCTGCGCGGCTATCTCGATAGCGTCGGCGATGTCGAGATCGACCTGGTCGAGGCCGACCAGGTCCAGCTTCAGGAACGGCTTGTCGCCGGCCAGATCGACCTGGCCATTCTCTACGACATCGGGCCGATCGGCATCGACAGCGTCACCCGCATCTGCAAGGTGCCGGCGCACGCCGTGCTCAATGCCGATGATCCCCTCGCCGTGCGCGACGGCATCTGGCTGGCGGAACTGGCGGAGCGGCCGCTGGTCCTGCTCGATCTGCCGCACACCGCAACCTATCTCCTGACCTTGTTTGACGTGCTGGCCAAACGACCGGAGGTGCGCTTTCGCACGCGCTCCTACGAGACGGTCCGCTCGGCGGTCGCCTCGGGCTTCGGCATGGCCATCCTCAACATGCGGCCGATCGGCCGGGCCACCGCCGATGGCGACGAGATCGTTCGAAAACCGATCTTCGACGAATTGCCGCCACCGACACTGATCGTCGCCGACATGTACGGTTCGGCAAAGCCGCTCTTCGTGCGGGTCTTCATCGAGATATTCCACCGCTTCTTCGACACGGTCGGCCCGTCCGGCTTTTCGGTGACGACGCCGGAGCGTGAGCCTTTGCTGCTGGTTGCCAGGAAAGGCTGACGGTGATCCTCTTCGGCTCACGCGATCGTGCGCTTGGCCCTCAGCCGGGCGACTGTGGAAACTAAGCGAACGCTCTATATCGTCCTGACGCACACGAACCTGACGCTTTTCCGGAGATCTCTTCCATGACCTTGAGCACACGCAAGCTGGGCAGCCAGGGGCTGCAGGTATCGGTGATCGGCCTCGGCTGCATGGGCATGAGCCAGTCCTACGGCCCGGCCGACGAGGCGGAATCGATCGCCACACTGCATCGCGCCATCGAGCTCGGCTGCACCTTCCTCGATACGGCGGAAGTCTATGGCCCGCACACCAATGAGGCATTGCTCGGCCGCGCCCTGAAGGGCCGGCGCGACGAGGTGACGATCGCCACCAAATTCGGCTTCCGTATCGAAAACGGCAAGCAAATCGGCACCGACCGCGACAGCCGGCCCGAGCATATCCGAGAGGCGGTGGAAGGCTCGCTCAGCCGGCTCGCCACCGACCATATCGACCTGCTCTACCAGCACCGCGTCGACCCGGCGGTGCCGATCGAGGATGTGGCGGGTGCTGTTGGCAAACTGATCGCTGAAGGCAAGGTGCGTTACTTCGGCCTGTCGGAGGCCGGCGCCGCCAACATCCGCCGCGCACATGCCGTGCATCCGGTGTCGGCTGTGCAGAGCGAATATTCGCTGTGGGAACGCAATCTGGAACCGGAGATCATCCCGCTGCTCAGTGAACTCGGCATCGGCCTGGTGCCGTTCGCGCCGCTTGGCCGCGGCTTTCTCACCGGCGACGTCAAGCGCGCCGAGGACTATCCGGAAGGCGACTTCCGCCGTGGCGACCCGCGCTACCAAGGCGCCAACTACGACGCCAATGTGCAGGCGGCCGGGATTGTCCGCGACATAGCGGCGGCCAAGGGCGTCAAGCCGGGCCAGATCGCGCTGACCTGGCTGCTGCACAAGGGTAGCGACTTCGGGCTGGACATCGTGCCGATCCCCGGCACCAAGCGCAGAAAGTACCTCGAGGAGAACGTCGCCGCCGCAGCGATCAAGCTCGACGCCGCCGCAATGCAGGCGCTCGACGACGCGCTGGCGCCGGGCAAGGTCTCGGGTGAGCGCTACAACGAACGCGTCATGGTGACGATCGACCGGTAGGGGTCTACGGCAGCTTCGCCAGTCCGGCAGCGTGGCGGATAGCAAGCAACGCGTCCCGGTTGATCACGGGATAGCCTGCGATGAAGCGTTCGACCGAAAAGCCTGGAAATTCGGCTCTCAAGCGGGCCGCGGCGCGCGCCGTCTCGCTGGCCTCGCCCATGGCCGCATGTGAAAGCGCCAGGAACATCAGCACGTCCGGCGACTCCGGCGAACTCCTGCGGAGCGCCGCGATGGCTTCGTCGTGCCTGCCGGCGACGAACAGGATGCGACCTTGCATGCCGAAATACCAGGGCGGGGCCAGTGGATTGAGACGCATGGCACGCTCGATGAGCGGGATCGCCTCGGCCGGATCGCCGACGACAAGCGCCTTGCTGCCCGCCAGCAGCGGCAGTATGCCGGCGTGGTTGGAGCCGTATTCGAGAGCGCGCCGGTGCGCGCGCTCCGCTCCTTCGAGATCGCCAAGGCATGCCCTGACATTGCCAAGGCATGCGTGAGCGCAGCTGTCCGTCGGGTCGAGGCGCAAGGCGTTTTCGGCCGCCGTCCGCCAGTTCTCGATCGACGTCAGCACGTCGTCGCCAAAGCCGTTGCAGGCCTCGACCGAATAGGCATAGGCGAGCTCGGCCCAGCAGTTGGCGAAAGTAGGGTCAAGCTCCAGCGCGCGTGAAAACAGGCGGATCGCCTCGGCATTGCCGGCGCGGCTGAACGTGGTGTGCTGTTCGACGCCAAGCAGATAACAGTCATAGGCCCGCAAGCTGGCCGGCGGCTTGCGGCGAACCGCATTGCGGCCGACGGTGGCAAGCGTTCCGTAACTGCCGGCGAACACATTGATGATGCTTTCGGTCAGGCTATCCTGCAGCGCGAAAATGTCCTCGACCGGGCGGTCGTAGCGCTCCCTCCACAGGCTGACGCCGCTGCGTGCATCGGCAAGCTCTATCGTCAAGCGAATCCTCTGGTCGTCGGCGCGCAACTGGCCCGATACGAAATAGGTGACGCCGAGCGCCTTGCCGTCCGCCGCGAAATCGGCCGGCTTGCTGCCCAGCGATTTCATCGTGTGGAAGGCGATGACAGGCAAGCCCGCGTAACGTGCCAGGTCGATGGTGATGTCCGACGACAGGCCGTCGGCAAAGCGGCGCCAACGCTCTTCGGAATTGAGGCATTCGATCGGGAATATGGCGAGCACTGGCGGAGCGTCCGACGGGAGTGATAGCCCGTCCGGCCGAGCGCCGGAAGCGCCGGCAAAATGCGCCGCAAGCCCGATCTTGGTGCGCACCCCAAGTTTTTCGTAGATGGCCGCAAGGTGGGTGCGAACAGTGGTCGGGGCAATGAAAAGTGCATTGCCGATTTCGCGATAGGTCATGCCGGCTGCGAATTTTTCCGCGACCGCGCGCTCGCGGCCCGACAAAGCATCGAGCGTCTGCGCTTTCGAAGCGTCATTGACCGTCATGATGGAAACCGCCCCAGGACAGAATACTACAAATGCAGGAGGTCGAATACTGCATCTGAATGAAAGGGCAGGTTCCGAGATCGGCGATCTGATCGCTGAACGGCGTGGATGCGGCGCATTGTTCCGTTTCGAAATGGATGTCCTGGGGCAGGATCGCTGATCAATAAGGGTCAAAGTTGCATAAATGCGGCCCGGAACTTGGGTCGCGAGGTGGTCTAAATAATCCCAGATCGATACGAGCCGAGCCTCCATCGGTCGCGGTGATTTCTGGTTGGAGCCCGCCATGGCCGCAAGTTGACCCGGAACCGGACCTTATGCGGCAAATGTCATTCTCGATGAGTCACTTCCACGGCAGTCCTGCGGCGCTGAGGCGTGACAACAGTTTATTCCTGAACTCCGGACCGCGCGCCTGCTGCAATTGATCGACATGCTTGCCGGTCAACGTGGGCGACTCGCGCGAGACGAACGACACGTCTTTCCGGGCAGACTTGAGATCGCCTATCCCGACGTATGATGCAGCCCGCAGGAGCCGTGCCCAGTGGTATTCAGGCAGGACCATCAGAAATCGATCAAACGAGGTAGTCGCGGCGTCATAGTTCCCCGCGGCGTATTCGGCATCGCCCCTGAACAGAAAGATCGGATGATAATCCGGACTGAGAAGGTTGGCCCGCGCGAAAGCTGCCTGTGCGCCTTCGAGATCTCCGGCGTAAGTCAGCCCGATTCCCAGCCAGGTACGGCACTCTGCATCGTTCGGATTGAGTGCGATGGCCCGCCGCAGGCAACCAAGGCCTGTCTGCAAGTTTCCGAGATAAGTCTCGGCCAATCCGAGAGCACTGTGCAGACATGCTTCCCGGTCATCGTAACGAAGTCCGGCCCGCGCCTCATCACCAGCCCGGCGAAAGGCCTGGATGGGTTCACTGGACCATCCGTTGAAGCAGGAGTGGAAATCGACCCAGGCAAGGGTCTCTCTTATCAAGGCATGGTCTGGCTCGCCAGCGAGGAGCCTTTCACAGAGGCGCCGCGCTACGCCCATGCCTTTCGCCGTCGGCCGTTCGACGTGGTAAAATGCCTTCAGATAGAGCTTGTGGCGCTGAACTGCTTCCTCGAGGGCGGACGGGCCTGCCGCGTGCTTCATTAACACCTGGAACAGGTTTCCGCTGATCACGCCTGTCAATTCGTCATGCGATGACGGCTGGGCGAGATCGTATCTTGCGCTCCAGACCTCAACTTCCTCCTGGGCGTCCACGAGATGCGCGAAGGCGTGCGTGGCCTTGTCCTGGCGATGGACCGCGACTTCCAGGACATAGTTGGCTCCCGTGGTCCTGCCGATTTCCTTGACAGTGAGATGCCGCTTCGCGAGCGCGAACATTGTGGCCGCTGCGACGATTCCGATCTGGGAGAAGCGGCCGAGCTCTGCGGTCAACGCGCGCGTCAATGCATCCGCGCCGGTCTTTGTTTTGCCGAACTGACCCTTAACCGGCATCACCGCCAGCCGCGGTTTTCCGCTTTGATGGCCGATCTCGACGTGCTGGCCCGAGCCGTTGCTAGCGCCGGAAGCGCCGGCAAAATACACCGCGAGCCCGATCTTGGTGCGCACGCCAAGTTTTTCGTAGATGGCCGCAAGGTGGGTGCGAACAGTGGTCGGGGCAATAAAAAGAGCTTTGCCGATTTCGCGATAGGTCATGCCGGCTGCGAATTTTTCCGCGACCGCGCGCTCGCGGCCCGACAAGGCATCGAGCGTCTGCGCTTTCGAAGCGTCATTGACCGTCATGATGGAAACCGCCCCAGGACAGAATACTACAAATGCAGGAGGTCGAATACTGCATCTG
>NZ_RZPG01000009.1:0-98241 GCF_004022765.1 Mesorhizobium sp. M6A.T.Cr.TU.014.01.1.1 | reverse complement strand
CGCGACCGCGCGCTCGCGGCCCGACAAGGCATCGAGCGTCTGCGCTTTCGAAGCGTCATTGACCGTCATGATGGAAACCGCCCCAGGACAGAATACTACAAATGCAGGAGGTCGAATACTGCATCTGCCCGATCCCGCCGCAGGCGCACAAATTGCACGATCGCTTGCAGCAACAAGCTGCAATCAGGGGAGGTTTCCATGCGTCCTGTTTCCATAGTGCTGGCATGCACGATCTTGAGTCTTTCCGCCGCCCAGTCGCCGTCGTTCGCAAGAGGATGCAGGCAGGTGCTGGAATCGGATGTGAAAATCACGAGCATGCGCCTCTATGCCGACATCCTGGCCAATGCCGCCCGCAACGGCTGGGACTACACGCCTGAATCGATCGTCAGCGGCTCAAAGCGGCATTTCGAGGAGATGAAGCTCCAGTTGAACGACGCCGGCTATGAGATCGTCCCCGTCGGCGCCCGCCCGTATTGCAAACGGTTGGATAAGCTCGCCGCCCGCTAGCAACCAGCGATCCGCCCTTTGCGGCGCAAGCTTTCGGCAATGTTGAGCAGAAGACCGTGCCGGATCATCACGATCCGCTCAGCGCCGTGGGCTGTCAACGAGCGTCCATGAACCTTCCCGATGCTGCCGCCGGACAGCCCAGGCGACACCTCAGGCAAAACGCGTCGGGCGGGCAGCAAACCATCCCACCACCCACTGGACGTCGTAACTCATGAGGGGGATTTGATGAGGCTCGAAGACGACCATGCGCCACTCCGCCTGGACCATGCGCTGTACCATTTGGACGGCACGCCAGCCTGCCGGCGCAACGCCTCGGCGCTGGCCGATGTCCTGTCCTTCGAACCGTCGATACTCGACGAAAAACCGTTACCGAAGCTGCGGCCGAAAAGCGCTATCCTCGATTGGTATCGGACGGTGCGGGCTCTGCCGCGGCTTACCGCGGCAATCCGCTCACGCATGGCCGGTCCCGGCGGATATTACAATCTCGGCAATGCGCTCGGGCTGGTGACGGGTGTCACGGTCCAGATCGTCGCCGTGCCGCGAGGTCCCGGCCTGAGTGGCTCTGCCGCGCTCCTCGATTATTTCGCCGGCAGCATCGCCGCCATGGCACTGACACTGGCCACGCTGGTCTTCTTCTACAGCGGCGAAATCTACTGCCGCGCCTGGGCTGGAAAGCCGAGCCCCGACGCGTCCCTGAACCGCCTTGGCGACGTGCTGTCGGGGGTCGGGGCGATCGGGCTTGGCATCGCCCTGTTCCTGTTCGGTGAGCCTGTGCTTGCGGCGACCTCGGGCCTGCTGCATGCACTCGGCAAGTTTGGCAGCGCTTTCGCTGCCGGCAGGCCGTTGCCCGGCTGGCAAGCCACCTGGCCCGACCCGTTCCGCAGCGCCGTTCTGGCCAGCCGCCTGCCGGCGATGGTAGCGGCAGCGGCGGGGATCGGCGGTGCCTTGCCGCCGGTGTGGTCGGGCGCTTCCTCGACGCTCGTTGCTGCGCCGCTGACATTGCTCGTCTGCTACCTGCTATGGGCAAAGGCCGACCTGCTGCTGCTCCAGGACGGGCGAGCCGAGCGCGCGCTGGCTTCGCACGCCGGGAACCGCCGAGACGCAGTGTGACGCTCGCATCGGCTTTCCATCAACCGACTTGCGATCCGCCCTTTGCGGCGCAAGCTTTGTCGAGACATTGATATGTCGAGGGCGCAGGCCAACTGTCTGCTTCTGCTTGCTGCTGCCTTTTGGGGCTTCGGCAATGTTGCGCAGAAGACTGTGCTGGATCATCTCGATCCGCTCAGCGCCGTGGGCATGCGCTGCCTGATCGCGGGGCTCATGGTCGCGCCGCTGACGATGCTCGAATGGGGAAGGAAATTCGGGCCTGGCTATTGGATGAGCCTCACCAAAGTCAGCGTTCTGTTTTCGATTTCCATCATCGTCCAGCAGATCTCCTATCTCGACACCTCGGTTACCAATGCCAGCTTCCTGGTGAGCACGGCAACGGTGATGACACCGCTCGCGGCCTGGTTCCTGATTGGCGAGCGTCCGAATGCTGTCGGCGGGCTTGCGGCTGCCATGACATTGGTCGGTGTCCTGCTGCTGTCCGGAGGCTTGACCGCCAGCTTCAGCCAGGGCGATCTCGCTGCGATACTTTCGGCCGCGTGCTACGCGCTTTGGATGGTGGAGCTTGGCCGCCACATGCAGACCCACGGCGCGCCGGTCGCGACGGCTGCCGCGCAATTCCTGGGCGCCGCCGTGATCACTCTGCCGTTCGGCGCTCTTCAGGGTAATTTGTCGCTGGCCGCCGTCAGCGATGCAGGTCCGGAACTCGCCGTGCTCGGCATCTTCTCGACCGGTGCCGCCTTCGGCATCCAGACGATCGCTCAACGCTTCACGTCGGCCAGCCATGCCGCCGTGATCGTCAGCGCGGAGAGCGTATTTGGAGCGATTGGTGCGGCAATATTTCTGGGCGAGCGGCTGTCGCCGGTCGGAGCAGTCGGCGCTGCGGTCGTATTTGCATCAATCACCTTGCTGTCGCTGACGACCGACAAATCCGAAATCAGTAGGCCGGCGGTCGCAGATTGAGAGATTATCGGGGCAATGCGTAGTCGCGGACTCCTCGGCAAGGCCTCAACCGAGCCTTGCCAGCTTTGCGGCGTCGCGTATGGCTTGCACGGCATGCGGGTTTGTCACGGGATAGGCTGCGATGAAGCGTTCGACCGAAAAGTCCGGGAATTCAGCTTTCAAGCGGGCTGCAATCCTGGCCGCCTCGCCGGTCTCGCTCACGGCTGCGTGCGCCAGCGCCAAAAACATCAGCACGTTCGGAGAATCCGGCGAACTCCTGCGGAGCGCTGCGATGGCTTCGCGATGCCTGCCGGCGACGAACAGGATGCGGCCTTGCATACCGAAATACCAGGGCGGGGCCAGTGGATTGAGGCGCATGGCGCGCTCGATGAGCGGGATCGCCTCGGCCGGATCGCCGGCGACCAGGGCCTTGCTGCCGGCCAGCAGCGCCAGCGTGTCGGCATGATTGGAGCCGTATTCGAAGCCACGCTGATACGCGCGCTCTGCCCCCTCAAAGTCGCCGAGACATCCCTTGAGATCGCCAAGGCAGGTGTGGGCGGCGCTGTCCGTCGGGTCGAGCCGCAAGGCGTTTTCGACCGCCGCCCGCCAGTTCTCGATTGAGCCCGGCACATCGTCGCCAAAGCCGTTGCAGGCCTCGATGGAATAGGCATAGGCAAGCTCGGTCCAGGCCCTGACCAGAGTTGGGTCAAGCTCCAGCGCTCGTGAAAGCAGGCGGATTGCCTCGACATTGCCGGCGCGGCTGAACATGTTGTGCTGTTCGACGCCAAGCAGATAAAAGTCGTAGGCCCGCAGGCTGGCCGGCGGCTTGCGGCGGACCGCATTGCGGCCCACCGTGGCGATCGCCCCAAAACAGCCAGCAAGGACATTGATGACGCCTTCCGTCAGGCTGTCCTGCAGCTTGAAAACGTCCTCGACCGGACGGTCGTAGCGCTCGCTCCAAAGGCTGACGCCGTTCTCCGCATCGGCAAGCTCTATCGTCAACCGAACCCGCCGCTCTTCGGCGCGCAACTGGCCCGACACGAGATAGGTGGCGCCCAGCGCCTTGCCGTCCGCCGCGAAGTCGGCCGGCTTGCTGCCCAGCGATTTCATCGTGTGGAAAGCGATGACCGGCAAGCCCGCGTATCGCGCCAGGTCGATGGTGATGTCCGACGACAGACCGTCGGCAAAGCGCTGCCAGCGCTCTTCGGAATTCAGACATTCGATCGGGAATATGGCGAGCACCGGCGAGGCGTCGGACAAGGACGGAGCCGGCTGCGCGCTGGTGGCGCCGGCAAAATACGATGCGAGAGCAACTTTGTTGCGGACGCCAAGTTTTTCATAGATCGAGGCGAGATGGGTGCGGACGGTCGAGGGGGCGATGAACAGCGCCTCGCCGATCTCGCGATAGGTCAGGCCGGCGGCAAACTTCTCCGCGACCGCGCGCTCGCGGTCGGATAGAGCCGGCGAAGACGTCGCGATGCGGTTCATGGCAAATTTCCTGCCACCGGACGGAGAGACGGGTTCAACTGCTGCCGACGCAGGATACTACAAATGGAGAACCCTAAACACCGCATCTGGCCGATTGTGATGTCGCGCTTCGAAGCCGAAAGCTTCTCGCACGCCGCTCCGACCAGCCGCTGCGCTCCATTCGATTTCAGCACAATATCAGCATCCGTTCAGGACGCGGAGGCCATGTCGCGGCGATGCTCTCTCGGGAGACAAACCCGATGAGCGGCCATGACAATCGCCCTGACAGAAGACCTCCTCGCCAGGATCGATCGCAAGATCGAAGACGCCGGCTCGGCGCCCGGACTGCGCAATCTGGAGGATCGCGACTATGCCGACATTCGCACGCAGCTGCTTGCGGGACGCCCGCGTGACGTTTGGGTGTTCGCCTATGGCTCGCTGCTGTGGAACCCATGCTTCGAATTCGTCGAGGAGCGACCGGCGACCGTGCATGGCTGGCATCGGCGATTTTCGCTGTGGCTGACCCGCTGGCGCGGCACGCGCGAGCGGCCCGGGCTGATGCTTGCGCTCGACCGTGGCGGCAGCTGCCGCGGTGTCGTCTACCGTCTCCCCGACCTTGATATCGACGCGGCAATCGACCGGCTGCTGCGCCGTGAGATGAGCGCCAACCCGCCGACCAACATTCCGCGCTGGATCTCGGTTCGAGGCGCGGCTGGGAATTTTCGGGCCATCGCCTTCGTCGCCGACCGGAATGGCCCCGCCTATGCCGCAGGCCTTAACGAGCAGACCACGGTGGAAATCCTGTCGCTCGCCGCCGGCCACATCGGAAGCTGCGCCGACTATCTGCGCCGCACCGTCGTTCAGCTCGAAGCCCGCAACATCCGCGACGCCACGCTATGGCGGCTGCAGGGCAAGGTCGCCGCCTACCTCGGATCACTGCAATCCGGCACGCCCTTGCCGGCACCAACCCTGGAGATCGAACATGCATGCGAAGGTTGAGGAACCATTCCTCCCGTCGGCTCTGGCACGGGAAGCGGTGCACCGGATCCTGTCGACGGGCAACGTTGAATTCTGTGGCGGCGAAACGGCTCAGATGCTGCACTATCTCGACCTGCTGACGCCGAGTGAGACAGCCATGATCCCTGCCAAAACGATTCCTGCAGAAACGAGGCCGCGCCTGTGGCAGCGCCTTTCCGGCATCTTTCGGGCTTGACCTTTACAGGCTTATGCGGCTCCGATGATCGCTGCGCAATCAGGCGCAGCGGTGGTGCAGGAGCTTGGCACACCAGGTCGGCAGCTCGGTTCTCGATCTCGACCGCGGCACATTGCGGCGTGACGGCGAGATCGTGCCGGTGCGGCCAAAGACCTTCGACCTGCTGGCCTTCCTGGTGCGCAATCCCGGCCGAGTGCTGAGCAAGGACGAACTGTTACAGGCGGTCTGGCCCAGCACCATCGTGACAGAAGATTCGCTCACGCAATGCATTCGCGATGTGCGCAAATGCATAGGCGACGAGACGCAGTCGCTGGTTCGCACCGTGCCCCGGCGCGGCTACATGTTCCAGGCTGCCGACGACGGTCTGTCCGCTTCGCTGCCGCCGGCCACGGCTGCGGTTCAGATTGAACGCGCGCCCGAGCCGATGGTCGCCATCCTGCCGTTTCGCGTCAACCTGGACGATGCGACGGCAAAGCCGCTCTTCGACGGCGCGGTCGAGGAGATCATCAACGCGCTTTCCTACTTCAAGACCATCGCGGTGCTGGCACGCCATTCGGCCTTCGCGCTTGCCGAACATTCCGACCAGGACATCTGGGCGACCGCCGAGCGCCTCGGCGCCGACTATGTTGCGGAAGGCAGCGTCGAGAGCGCCGACGGCGGCTACAGCACGCACGTCGTCCTGTCCGAGACAGCGTCCGGCCGGCGCATATGGGCGCAGACGTTTTCGTTCAGGACCAGCGATATCTTCGTCTTTCAAAGGATGGTGGCGCAACGGATTGCGACCGCGCTGGTCGCTAATATCGAGAGCGCTGCCATGCGGCGCACATCCCCGGCGCCCGCCGCCAACGTCGAAGCCTATGTCCACATCCTGCGCGGCATGGCGCTTCTGCGCAGCTATGGCGAGGGCGTCAACCAGCAGGCCCGCGAACATTTGCTGAAGGCGCTCGAACGCGATCCGGATTCGGGGCTCGCTCACGCCTATCTCGCCTTAGCGGACATGATCATAGGCGGCTATGGCGGCGCGCCTCGCGCCTTGCTTGATCAGGCGCGGGACCGTGCCCTGCACGCCACGGCACTCAGCCCGGACGAGGCACGTTGCCACCGCATCCTGGCCTTGATCCTTATCTACCTGGCCGAATTCGACGCCGCCGCACGCCATTTCGCGCGCGCATTGGATCTTAATCCCTACGACGCCGACACGTTGGCCCAGACGGGCTTTTTCGAGGTCATACGCGGTCATGGCGAGACCGGCCTGATGCTGCTGGACCAGGCGATCCAACTCAATCCGATGCATCCCGCCTGGTATTATTACGACCGGGGTGAGGCCCTGCTTGTCCTTGGTCGCTACCCGGAAGCGGCGGCGTCTTTTTCCTGCCTTCCGCGAAAGAGTGCCTGGCAATGGGCGCGGCTGGCTGCCTGTCACGCGCTTGACGGCAATATCGACAAGGCAAGGGCCTGCACCAGGGAAGGCCGCCGCCTAAATCCCGGCCTGACCGAACAGGCAATCATGGCGGACCTTCACATGATGCGCTCGGAAGATCGGGAGCGGATACGGTCCGGTCTCGAGTTGGCTGGATGGGATGACGCGCAAATGCCGGATGCGCAAATGCCGACAACACCATGAGCGGCACCGGCATTGGCGCATGACGCGACTCCTACTGTTCTTGCGCAAACCTACGGCCTTGGCTAGCATCCGCCCGCAGGCACCGAGCGGAGGAGAACGTCGCGGTGGACCGGCTGGAGCGCCGTTGCGTCCCCTTGGGCGCTCAAAGGACACTCCATTTCTAGATCGACGCATGAACCTGCCGGAGACCCATTCCGGTTTTCGGGGTCGTGCGCTCATGGTGGAGGAGACTAAATTGATGAACAGACGTGAATTCCTGCTGTCGTCCGTGGCGATGAGCACATTGGCGCTGGCCGCTCCGCAACCGGCATTCGCCCAGGACAAACTGACCATTCTTGGTTCGGTGCCGAGCCTCGGCTTTCCGTTCTTCGTTCACATGCTGAACCAGATCAAGGCGGAGGCGCAGGCACAAGGCGTCAATCTGACCGAGAGCGATGGCCAGAATTCGGCACCCAAGCAGACTGCCGATATCGAGGCGGCGCTTGTGCAGAAGGTCGACGCCATCGTCATCTCGCCGCTCGACGTCAACGCGCTGGCCCCGGCCATCGAGCAGGCGGTGCAGGCCGGCATTCCCGTCGTCACCATCGACCGCCGCGTCGACGGCGTCGAAGGCATCCTCGCCCATGTCGGCGCCGACAATGTCAAGGGCGGCGAGGCCGAGGCGCAGGCCATGGTGGCGGCGTTCCCGAACGGCGCCAAAATCTTCCATCTGCAGGGCCAGCCAGGTGCTGGGCCTGCGATCGACCGCAACAAGGGCGTGCACAATGTTCTCGATCCGCTGAAGGACAAATACCAGATCATCTTCGAGCAGACCGCCAACTTCGCCCGCGCCGAGGCGCTCTCCGTCACCGAAGCCGGCCTTGCCGCCAACGGCAAGCCCGACGCGATCATCTGCGCCAACGACGACATGGCGCTTGGCGCGGTTGAAGCCTGTGCGGCGCGCAACTTCACCGACGTCAAGATCTACGGCTTCGATGCGCTCCCCGAAGCGCTGGTCGCCGTGCGCGACGGCAAGCTGGCCGGCACGGTCGAACAGTTCCCCGGCGAGCAGTCGCGCACCGCGGTGCAGATCGCCGTCGCCTATGCCAAGGACAAGACCGAGCCCAAGGAAAAGCTCGTGCTGCTGACGCCGATCGTCATCGGCAAGGACAATCTCGATAAGGCTGAAAGGCTTGGCGAGACGAAGTAGGAGCACAAAAGGGGCGCACAGCAGCAAAAGTAGCGTTCTGTCGCGCCCCCCTCTGCCCTGCCGGGCATCTCCCCCACTTGGGGGGAGATCGGCAGCTTCACCGATAGCGCCTTTTTTGCAACGCAGGAGATTGGCGAAAGCCAAGGCGACATCCAATCTCCCCCCTCGTGGGGGAGATGTCCGGCAGGACAGAGGGGGGCGCTGTCCCGCCAGCCTGCGTGGGAATCGGAATTCAAGGAGGATCGCTTGTCTCCAGCAGAAGCCGCAGCGCCGTCGCTATCCCCGGCCCTCCTCGCCGTCGAGGGCGTGACCAAGCGCTTTGCCGGCGTGACCGCGCTCAGCGATGTCTCGCTCGAGGTTCGGCCCGGCGAAATCCTCGGCCTGCTCGGCGAGAACGGCGCCGGCAAGTCGACGCTGCTCAAGATCCTGTCCGGCGTGATGCCGCCCACCAGCGGCCGCATCGTCTTCGACGGCGTCGAATTCGCTCCGCACAATCCGCAGGACGCCAAGCGCCTCGGCATCGTCACCATCTACCAGGAACTGAGCCTGATCCCGACGCTGACGGTGGCGGAGAACATCTTCATCGGCCGCGCGCCGCTCGGGCCGCTCGGCCTGGTGAGCTGGCGGAAGATGGAGGAAGCCTCCCGCGGCATCATCGCCCGCGTCGGTCTGGATCTCGACCCGGCGACGCCGGTGTCGGCACTGTCGGTAGCCGAGCAGCAGCTGGTTGAGATCGCCCGCGCGCTGTCGCTGAAGAGCCGCCTCATCATCATGGACGAGCCGACCTCGGCGCTGACCGAAACCGAAGTGCAGAAACTGATGTCGATCATGGGCCGGCTGCGCAAGGACGGCGTCGCCATCATGTTCGTCACCCACCGGCTGGAAGAGGCCTCTGCCATCTGCGATCGCATGACAGTGCTGCGCGACGGCAGGTTGGCCGGCCATCTCGATCGCGAGGGCGGGCCAATCAAGTTGCCGAAAATCATCGAGAAGATGGTCGGCCGCGCCGCATCCGAGCTTTATGCCAGGCCGACGCTGCGCGATGTCGCCGGCGACGTCAGGCTTTCCGTGCGCGGACTGCGCACGGTGCGCGATCCGCAGGCGCCGCATGCCATCGTGCTCGAAGGCGTCGACCTCGATCTCAAGGCTGGCGAGATCCTCGGCGTCGCCGGCCTCGTCGGCTCCGGCCGCACCGAGCTCGCCCGCGCCATCTTCGGCGCCGACCGCATTGCCGCCGGCACCATCACGCTCGACGGCAAGCCGATCGCACCCGCATCTCCCGCCGACGCCATCGCGCTCGGCATCGGCCTGGTGCCGGAAGACCGCAAGCATCAGGCGATCTTCGCCGCGCTCGGCATCCTCACCAACTTTTCCATCGCCGCACTCGGCCGCTACTCCAACGCCGCCGGCTTCATGACCGAGCGGCGCGAGCGCGAAGCGCTGGCAAGCTACCGCAAGACGCTGTCGATCCGCATGGCCTCGCCCGAGCAGCCCATAGAAGGGCTGTCCGGCGGCAATCAGCAGAAGGTCATCCTCGCTCGCTGGCTGGCGCGCGATCCCAAGGTGCTGATCGTGGACGAACCAACGCGCGGCGTCGACGTCGGCGCCAAGGCCGAGGTGCATCAGATCCTGGTGCAACTCGCGGCGCGCGGCATCGCCATCATGATGATCTCGTCCGAATTGCCCGAAGTGCTTGCGGTGTCGGACAGGATCGTCACCATGCGGCGCGGACGCATCACCGGCGAGATGCCCGGCATCGAGGCGACAGAGGAAAAACTGATGGAACTGATGGCGCTCGACCAAACGCAGGAAGCCCAGAATCAGGAAGCAATGCAATGACCAGCACGACCGAACAGAGCCAGCGCGGCGGCATCAATGTCGCGCGCCTGCTGATGAGCTTCGGCCCGCTGATGTTCCTGGCGCTGCTGATCGTCGTCTTCACCGTCCTGAAGCCGAGCTTCATCGACCCCATCAACATCTTCAACATCATGCGGCAGATCTCGATCACCGGGCTGATCGCGCTCGGCATGACCTTCGTCATCCTCACCGCCGGCATCGACCTTTCCGTCGGCTCGCTGCTGGCCTTCTGCGGCATGGTCGCGGCGGTGGTGGCCAAGGGCGGCACCGCCAACACGCTGTCGCTGTCGACGTCTGGCACCCAAGGTTTTGGCTGGTTCGCCGCACTTCTGGCCGCCGTCGTCGTCGGTGCGCTGGCCGGCGGCGTCCAGGGCTTTGCCATCACCAGGCTGAAGGTGCCGCCCTTCGTCGTCACGCTCGGCGGTCTCACCGTGTTTCGCGGCCTGACGCTGACGATCTCCAATGGTGGCCCGATCTCCGGCTTCGATGCCTCGATGCGCTGGTTCGGCACCGGCCTGATCGGACCGGTTCCGGTGCCCGCGATCATCTTCGCGGTGGCGGCGATCCTGTGCCACATTGTGCTGCGCTACACGCGCTACGGCCGCGCGGTCTACGCCGTCGGCGGCAATGCCGAAGCGGCAAGGCTGTCAGGCCTGCGCGTCGACCGCATCCTGATCTCGGTCTATGTCATCGTCGGCTTCTTCGCCGGCCTGGCCGCCTTCGTGTTGTCGGCGAGGCTCAATTCCTCGGAAGCCGTCGCCGGCATCGGCTACGAGCTGACGGTGATCTCGGCCGTCGTCATCGGCGGCACCTCGCTGTTCGGCGGCATTGGCTCGGTCGGCGGCACGGTGGTGGGCGCGGCACTGATCGGCGTGCTGCAGAACGGGCTGCAGTTCAACAACGTCTCGTCCTACACCCAAAGCATCGTCATCGGCCTTATCCTCATCCTCGCGGTAGCCTTCGACCGCTGGCTGAAATCGCGAGTGAGGCGGTGATCCGAGGAGCGAAGGCTGCGATGCAATAAACTGCCGGGGAGGTAGCGATGACCCAGATCAGAACCATGACCGAACAGGACGTGCCGTCGGTATCGCAGCTCCTTGGCGAGTCCTGGCGCCGCACCTATTCGCGGATCATCGGCGCCGAGACCACGGCACGCATCTCGGACGGCCGTCACGCGCCGCAAAAGATCGCGGCGGAACTGGCCGACGACAACAAGATGTCGTTCGTCGCGGAACGGCCGGACGGCTCGATTGCTGGCTACGCGATGGCCGAAATGGACGAAACCGGCGACGTCATGCTCGACCGGCTCCACATCGACAAGAGCGAGTTCGGCACAGGGCTGGCCACCGATCTGCTGCACGCTGTCTTTGCCGCTCATTCGGGCATTCCCAGCATCCGCCTCGAAGTGATCGAGGGGAATGACCGGGCGATGGCCTTCTATCTCAAGCACGGGTTCGAAGTGGTCGAGCGCAGGCCTGCGTCCCACGGCGTGGAAGGCCATGCATCGTTCATCATGCGCAGGCTGCTGCCACGGGCTTAGTTCATGCTTCCCCGCGGTCGGCGACCCGTCTTCCGCTCAGGCCGGCGCATTGACGCACGGCGAACGCCTCGCCCAATCGGCAATCGTCCCACCCGCGACCGTAGAGCTCGTCTGCGGCGCGAGGAGATTGTTGCGGCGGGCAAAGCCACGAATGTCGCCCGCGCCGTCTCGGCGTCGATCTCGCCGTCCATCGCGGCCCGGCAAGCCTTGGCGGCGATGTCATGCGCGGCCGTCCGACTCGCCGCCGGCCAGTCGGCAAGCAGCGCATAGGCTTCGGCCGCGCTTTCTATCTTCAACGGCGTGCCTAGAGCAATTCCAGGAAAAGTGTGAAACGGTTTTCCGTCCGGAATTGTGCAAAAACAAAGAGATAGAGCGGTTCGGCGTTTCCGTGAAACGATGAACCGCTCTAGCCGGTAAGGATGGTGACCGGCTTTTCAAAAGAAGAACGATCCATGACATTCTCCTTTCGGGGCTCAGCTGTCTCCATTCTGGGTTCAAGAATCTGGCCGGGTTCCGCGCGAATTTCGGGCGCAGCTGACATCAGGATAGAAGACGTGGCGCCGGCGAGCCGGCAAGCCGGCACGGCCGGCGTGCTCGGCCGTGGTAGCGACCGATGCGCCTTGACCAGCGCCTCCAGCCAGGCCACCACGCCGAGAGGCGGATGCTCGCGCCCGCAGAGCCAGTTCCTTGCTCTGGAGACCGCATAGCCCGCCTCTTCGGCGAAATCGGTTTCCGACCATCTCAGCAGGCGCAGGCACTCACGCATCCGCGCCGCAATCATCTCTGCCCCCCTTGCCGGCTCCCAATCGCTGAGCCGACAGGAACATCAGCGTATAGGCCGCCTTGCGGCGATCCCAGCCGGCCGACTCGACTGCGTCAAGCAGTCCGTCGACAAGCGGCGCCAGCGCTTTCTTGCACTCCGTTTCATAGTTGAAATCGGTCCTGGGAAGGGTCGGCGCGGCGATCTTTCCAAAACTGTTCATCATGTCCATGGCAACACCTGCATATGGTCCGGGCACGACCGTGCGCGCCTTCGCATCGGCGGGCACGGTCGTTTGTCCTCAGAGGCCTGGCGTCAGTAATCCATGCCGGCACCGGCAGGCATCGCCGGCGTGGCCCCTTCCTTCTTCGGCTTCTCGGCCACCATCGCCTCGGTGGTGACGAGCAGGCCGGCGACAGAGGCGGCGCCCTGCAGCGCAGTGCGCACGACCTTGGCCGGATCGATGACGCCCTGTGCGTAGAGGTCGCCGAACTCGTTGGTCTGCGCGTTCCAGCCATAGCCGAAGTCGGTCGTCTCGCGCAGCTTGCCGACGATGATCGAACCTTCCGCACCGGCGTTCTCGGCGATCTGGCGCACCGGCGCTTCGATGGCGCGACGCACGATGTCGACACCGGTCTTCTGGTCGGGATTGTCGACGGCGACGTTGTCGAGCGCCTTCGCCGCCCTGAGCAGCGCCACGCCGCCGCCGGGCAGGATGCCTTCCTCGACCGCCGCGCGTGTGGCGTGCATGGCATCGTCGACGCGATCCTTGCGCTCCCTGACCTCGATCTCTGTCGAGCCGCCGACGCGGATGACGGCGACACCGCCGGCGAGCTTGGCCAGCCGCTCCTGTAGCTTCTCGCGGTCGTAGTCGGAGGTGGTTTCCTCGATCTGCGCCTTGATCTGGCTGATGCGCGCCTGGATTTCATCCTTGCGGCCGGCACCGTCGACGATGGTGGTGTTCTCCTTCTCGATCAGCACCTTCTTGGCGCGGCCAAGCATCTCCAGCGTGACGTTCTCAAGCTTGATGCCGAGGTCTTCCGAGATCGCCGTGCCGCCGGTCAGGATGGCGATGTCTTCCAGCATGGCCTTGCGGCGGTCACCGAAGCCCGGCGCCTTGACGGCTGCAACCTTCAGGCCGCCGCGCAACTTGTTGACGACCAGCGTCGCCAGCGCCTCGCCCTCGACGTCCTCGGCGATGATCAGCAGCGGCTTGCCGGATTGCACGGCGGCCTCGAGCACGGGAAGGATGGCCTGCAGGTTGGAGAGCTTCTTCTCGTGGATCAGCACATAGGGTTCTTCAAGTTCGACCCGCATCTTGTCCTGGTTGGTGATGAAATAGGGCGAGAGGTAGCCACGGTCGAACTGCATGCCTTCGACCACTTCCAACTCCGTCTCAGCGGTCTTGGCCTCCTCGACAGTGATGACGCCCTCATTGCCGACCCTTTCCATCGCCTCTGCGAGGAAACGGCCGATCTCGGCATCGCCATTGGCAGAGATGGCGCCGACTTGGGCGATTTCGTCGTTCCTGGTCACCTTGCGGGCATTGGATTTCAGGTCGGCGACGACGGCGTCGACCGCCTTGTCGATGCCGCGCTTCAGGTCCATCGGGTTCATGCCGGCAGCGACCGCCTTGGCCCCTTCCCTGACAATGGCCTGAGCAAGAATCGTCGCGGTCGTGGTGCCATCGCCGGCGGTGTCGCTGGTCTTCGAGGCGACCTCGCGCACCATCTGCGCGCCCATGTTCTCGAACTTGTCCTCAAGCTCGATCTCTTTCGCCACCGTCACGCCGTCCTTGGTGATGCGCGGGGCGCCGAACGACTTGTCGAAGACAACGTTGCGGCCCTTGGGACCGAGCGTCACCTTCACCGCATTGGCGAGAATATCGACGCCGCGCAACATCTTCTCGCGGGCTTCGGTATGGAATTTCACATCCTTGGCAGCCATTGGATAACTCCTTCAAATAGGCAGCTTTTCGTTGACTGATTGCTTGTTGCGGCCCCGCTCAGGCGGCCTTCTTCACTTCGCCGGTCAATTCGATCACCCCCAACACGTCGCTCTCCTTCATGATGAGCAGGTCTTCGCCATTGAGCTTGATCTCGGTACCGGACCACTTGCCGAACAGGATGCGATCGCCGACCTTGACGTCCAGCGGCTGCAACTGGCCGCTATCGTCACGCGCCCCGGGACCGGCGGCAATCACTTCGCCTTCCTGCGGCTTTTCCTTGGCGGTGTCGGGAATGATGATGCCGCCCGCGGTCTTCTCGTCGACCTCGATGCGGCGGACCAGGATACGGTCATGCAATGGACGGAACGCCATGTCGTTCTCCTCATAGGACAAACAGATTTTCTTGGACCTCCCTTCGCAGCCGGCCGGTACAACGGCCGATGCGACGGTGCGCGACCCTTGCTCAGGCATCGCGCATATCGAATTAGTCTGCCGATCCAGGCTTTCAAGAGGACGCCGAAAAAATTTTAGCACTCGCCATGGTCGAGTGCCAACACACTGTAATTGTGGCGCTATTCCAGAATTTGAACTGACGGATGCGGCTTGAAATCGCGGCGCAGCCTTTCCGACATCCTCGTCGGTCCCGGCACGCCTGCCGGCGGCCGGAACCGATGAGTAAGCGGAGGCATTTTTCCATGCGGAGGACAGTAACGAGTTCTGGCTCCAGATGCAGGGTTTTGGCCCGACAACGGCAGAGATCCATTATTCCCGACTATCAGGACCTGCTGCAGCTCTCAATCTGGCAGGAATACGACATCACCCCGGATTTCCCGACGCTGAAGCATTTCCTCGACTATTGGGAACGTGAGATCGAAGGCCCGCTGCATTCCGTGCGCGTCGCCCATCATCGTCTGATCCAGCCCTCCGAGTGGCGAGCGGTGGGCGGCGTCATCACCCTGCAATGACACAGCAAGAGGCGGCGCCTTCATGAAAGTCGCCGCGTTTGCAACACAGCGCGTCGACGCTGCCGGTGGCGTCGCACATCGTCCCACGTCGCGACCGACGCCTACGGGCCTGTAGAGCGGCCGGCGACAAGGTCAACCTGAGCCGTCCCTTGGCCAACTACTCGGACACCAAGATCATGAGCCGCTAGGGAGATCAGAACTTGTAGGCCGCTCCGATGCGGAAATCGTGTGTGTGGATATCGACGGAAAGGTCCTCGTCTACCGGTTGGGAAACGAAATCCTTCTTGTCGAATTCCGTGTAGCGGTACTCGCCACGCAGGAGCCAGTTGTCGGTCAGCGCATATTCGCCGCCCGCGCCCAAGGTCCACCCGACAAGGTTGTCGTCGGCGGAGCCGTAGGGAGCGCCCGCGGCGAATTCCTCGAAACCGAAGCGACCAAAGGCGACGCCGCCCGTCACATAGGGCAGGAAGCGGTCAATGGCATAACCCAGGCGCATCCGAACCGAGCCGGTCCAGTCGATCTCGGTCGTGCTCGAGAAAATGTCGTCGCCCGGCGCTACATCCGAACCTCCGACATCGCCCCAGGCGATGTCGGCTTCGGCGCCCAACACGATACCGTTGGTGAATTGATAATTGTAGCCGACGTAGACCCCGCCGATGAACCCGTCGAGGTCATGGCGGTAGTTGTAGGCGGGGTTGATATAGATATAGTCGGCGCGGCCTTCGAAGACATAGCCGACCTGGCCGCCGACATAGAGCCCTGACCAGCTGTAGGCCGACTCGGCGACACGGACCTCCTCGACGACCGCGTCGGCAGCGAAAGCGGTCGACGCGAGGAACGATAGCGATAGACCGAGAAACAGCTTCTTCATTGGTGGCTTCCCCCTCATTGATGTGTGCTGTCGTTAACACAACCTGACGGCCGGCACTGTGGCATAAGCGCAACGGATAGTAGTATACGCGCAACAGAGGGGCGCGCATGAGTTCGATCGCAGGATACTTGGCACATGGAGCCGAAGAAAGGCTCTGAAGTGGCCGTGGAACGGCCGGAGATCAGCAACTGCGAGGGTGAAGAGAACGCACCCATCGCGACCATCCGTCGAGCCATCAATGACTGAACCACCCATGGCGTGGGATCGAGCGATCTCGATCCTCGGCATCAACAGAACCCGCGACAACGATCTAGGCCCATGGTGAAAGCCCTGGGCCTTCTTCCTTGGAGCAACCCCCAAAAGGACTGTGACCCGGCGCAGCCGCCCGGACGTCCTCCTGCGCTGGAAGGAATGTTGCGCCGAATGCAAGCGAAGGAGAGACCTGAAATGACGTTCCCGAGCTACATAAACCGGCCGGGCAGAAGATCGTCGGAGCCCTGACGTTCAGGTAGTTGACTTCAGGTAGTTGACGTTCAGGTAGTTGACGTTCAGGTGGATTTACGTCCCGTGACAAGCAGTCCGGCCGTGCGAGCCGCCTTGACGAAGGCCGTGCGAGCCTCGCGGGCGGTGCGCCAACCGTCGAGCGCGTCGCGGCAGGCGCGATAGGCTGCGCGCCAGCTCCGGCCCCGCGCCCGGTCCGGCCACTGCTGCATGCATTCGATGGCTTCCCAACTGCTGGCGACCTTGCGCTCTCCGACGGATTGGAGCTTGAGTGTGATCGGCTCGGAAAACGGGACGTCCTTCATCACTTTCTCCTTCATTCTGTTTTTAGAGCAAGTAGCATCCTCGAATAAGCAGGAAGGCGGCCCGATCGGCGCCGGTGAACGAGATGGTTCGTCTGCCTGCGCGCTTCAAGACCTCCCTGCCCAAACCCCTGTCCCCTGCCCGACGCAACGGCCGGCTATAAGTCGTCGTCCGGCGGCTCGAGAAGCCCGATCAGCGTCGCCACCCTTGCCGACGGCAGAGGGCGGCCCTCGTTCACCAGCGCCTCATCGGCGCCGACCCAGGCAAAGGCCTCGCGCAACTCCTCGATCGTCGCGCCGGTCGAGGCGATGTCGGCGATGACGGCGTCGTCCACCGGGCCCAGCACCGATATGATGTCGTCGCGTGTCATGGTCATGATATCCTCCATGCGGCGTGCCGGCGCGACCCACAAATGAAGGTTGAAACCGGCATTGCCAGCCACAATCTGGCAACAAAAAATCTGGCAGCGCGACAGAATCTGGGTCTTGATTTCGGGCTGACAATAACCAAATCAAAATTGCCGGTTGCTGAATGGGGCCGGCAGAACCCAGGGAGCGCCAGCTCTTTGGCGTTCTTCGTACTATATTGCTCTATGGAGGATGTAGCTATGAGAACCGCATCCGATTTTTCCCCGCTCTATCGGTCGAGCATCGGTTTCGACCGCATCTTCGACCTTCTGGAAAACGCGCCTCAGACTGACAGCTGGCCGCCTTATGACATCGAGCGAAGCGACGAAAACACCTATCGCGTGACAATCGCGGTCGCCGGCTTTTCCGAAGACGATCTCGACATCAGCCACGAGCCCAACCTTCTGATCGTCTCTGGCGAGCGCAAGGAACAGGACAAGGTTGAATATCTGCATCGCGGCCTGCCGGTGCGACCGTTCACACGGCGCTTCGAGCTTGCCGATCACATGACGGTCACCGGCGCCTCGCTCAACAACGGCCTGCTGACGATCGACCTCGTGCGCGAAGTGCCCGAGGAGATGAAGCCGCGTCGCATCACGATCACTAGGGAAGACGGCGCGCCGAAGGCCGGGCAGGTTGAGAAGCCGAAGCAGGCCGCCTGAGCGAGGGTGAACTCTGGCGCCGCCTGGCACAACCAGTCGAGAAAGGAGAACACCAATGGCTATTCGTGATCTCATTCCCTGGGGCCGGGAGAATAGTCCGGTTCCCAGCTTCTATCGTGACGATGACCGGGATCCGTTCATGGCGTTGCATCGCGAGATGAACCGCATGATCGACGACGCATTCCGCGGTTTCGAAACGCGCATGCCCTCGTTCAGCGGATTTTCGTCGGCGCGCGCCAACTGGCCGAGCGTTGAGATCTCCGACGGCGAGAAAGAGGTCCGCGTGACCGCCGAAATCCCCGGCATGGACGAGAAGGACATCGAGGTGCTGCTCGACGACGGCGTGCTGACGCTGCGCGGCGAGAAGCGCTCCGAGACCGAGGACAAGGACAGGCACTTCTCCGAGCGGTTCTACGGCCGCTTCGAGCGCCGCATCCCGCTCGGCTACGAGGTCGAGGAGGACAAGGTGAATGCTGCCTTCCATAACGGCGTGCTCAGCGTGACGCTGCCCAAGACCCAGCGCGCGCAGACGAAGGCCAGGCGCATCGCCATCAGCGGCAGTGCCGTCAGTCCCGGCAAGAGCAAGCACTGACAACATCGGCAGCCGGACGCGCACGCGCCCGGCTGCGCTCAGTCGGTGCATACGCCACCCGACTCGCCGCGCTTGCGATCGAGCTTCGTGAACATGCGCTCGCGCGCCGCAAGCATCTCATCCCTGGAAATCGCGCCGTCGCCATTGGTGTCGAGCCGTTGCAGGATGCGCTTTCCCGGCGTGTCGTTTCCCTGGCCGTGCGCTGCGGAAAGCGGCACGAGCCCCATAAGCAGGGCCGCAATGAGTGCTGAACGTTGCATGGTGATGGTCCTTTCGCTGTCATTGGTCGCGCCGTCGTGGGTTTTGGCGGCGACTGCTGACCGATACGCAGGAAGGACCCTGCCCCTACGCTCGCCGGCGAAAAATTCTCGCCAAGCAACCGGCCCGCGCCGACAGACGATCAAGCAATATCATGCGGGCCGTGATCGATATCTAGTCAAGCAAACTCACTATTTGCAGGACCAGGACCAACAACACAAAGCCAAGGACGGATGCAAAGATAGCGATCCAAAAAACGGAGCGTTGCTTTCTGCTCACGGCTTTCCCCCAACGCACATCCCCTGCCCACCATACGAACGTTTGTCTCATAAAGTTTGCTTGAGGCCGGCGGAGGGAGCAAACGTGACTGCTTCAGGCAAAAAGAATCTCCTGCCAGGGTGCTCGTTCGCGAGGGCGGTTACATCATTCATCCGGCCGATGCGGAACATTAGCAATTTCTAATAGTTGTATTTGAGCAGTGGAGCCTTCGGGCTCCCACTGCAGATCGGGCTGCAACCTGATCGGCCCGCGCTCTCCGCCAGAGGCGCGGGCTTTCATTTGTTCGGCCGATGCGCCAGGCCACACGCTGGCCGCACATTGGAAGTCTGCGGGAGCATTAGTAGCAGAGGTCGCTACCGTGGCGTTCCTGGCGCCCAGGCAACGGAGCCCGTCGTCCGACAGGGCGGCGGGCTTTCGTTTCAATTGTCGAACTTTATCGGCTTGTCGGAGCTGAGCGAACAGCCTCGCCATCCGCTCGCATCCGATACGATGCAGAAACGCTAGCCCACATGAGCAATCCTGGCATGACGCTGCTGGAGCAAGTCTACAGAACAGGAGCCAATTCCAGCATCACGAAAGCGGTGACACCCAGCACGACAAGGGCATAGGCCGCATAAAGAACAAGCAGCAACACTTCAAAATCGCGGAACAAGGCTGTGGTAGCCTTGATCTGTTGCGGCTCTCTTTTCTCGATGAGGTCGGCTTCGGGGTGCCCCGCTCTGACGACGACATAGCCAATCCTGTCGTTCTCGGCTGCCTGCAATATCCGTTCCGCGATATCGAGAGCGATCACCGGATCATCGGCCAGCTGATTGCCCGCTATCCGGTATTCAGTAACAGTCTGGATTTCATGCTCTCTCATGCACGCTTAACCGCGTCATTTAAATTAGGTTCCACTAAAATACAGATGTCTGCGACCGAGCCGGTCGTCACATAACCGGGCGTCAACAATCCTAGGCCGCGAACCCCTGCCCCGCGTCCTCCAATTAAATGGCTCCCTATGGGCTGTTACGCATCTGCCGCGTGCCCGACAAGGCACCGCAAAAGAGTTCCCCGGCGATGTCGAAGTCACCGGGGCCAGGCGGGAGGCGCGCGCCCCCTTCTCAGCGCCCTTGCCTCAGATCGCCTCGCGCTCCCGTTCCGGCGTAGCGACCAGCAAGGCCGCGGCGGCATTGGCGGCGGCGATGGCGGCCTCGACCTGATGCCCGCGGGCAAGGCCTGCCGCGAACGCGCCAACGAACTCGTCGCCGGCTCCATGGGTGCTGACGACCTCCACCGGGATGGCGGGCAGCGCGAACGCGTGACCGTCACGGTCGCAATAGGCAACGCCCTCCCCGCCGGCCGTGACGATCGCGGCCGGGCAGAAATCGATCAGCATGCGTGCCGCCTCGGCAGCACCCTCGAGCGCATCGACGACCGGAACGCCGGCCAGAAATCCCGCCTCGATGGCGTTGACGATCACGACATCAACCAACGCGACCAATTCGTCCGACAGTTTCCGGGCGGGTGCGGCATTGAGCACGACGCGGCCGCCATGCGCCTTCACCGCCCGCGCTGCGGCGATGTTGGCGGGTTCCGGGACCTCATTCTGCAGCAGCAGCACCGCAGTTTGCGCAACCATTTCGGTCGCGGCCGCGATGTCCTTCTCACCCAAGGTGAGATTACTGCCTGAGACGATCACCGCGCCATAGTCGCCGCCGTCGTCGAAGATCGCCACGCTCATGCCCGAGCCGGCGCCAGGCGCGACCCGCACGAAGCGGCTGTCGACGCGGCAGCGACCGAGATTGTCGAGAAGCGCGCGGCCGAAATCGTCATCGCCGACCGCGCCGATCATCGCTGCGCGCACGCCGGCCCGTGCCGCCGAGACAGCCTGGTTGCCGCCCTTGCCGCCGCATTTCGGCTGCCAGGCATGGCCGGTCACGGTTTCACCCTTGCGCGGGCGGTCAGGCGCTTCGACCATGATGTCGTAATGCAGGCTGCCGAACACGGTGACCAGCGGTCTCGGTGGCGTCATGTGCCCCTGTCCCGGCGCTTCGACGTCACCGCCGACATCGTGCGGCCGAGATTGCGCTCCGCCGCCTGGTAATCGCGCTGGGCCACCGCCACGAACAGCGCGTCGAGAATGTTGAGCTGAGCGATACGCGCCGCCGCGTTCTCGCCCATCAGCGGCGAGCCTTGCGCGGTCGAGCACAGCACGATGTCGGCGATATCAGCCAGCGGCGAGTTGTCGTAGTTGGTGATCGCCAGCGTCCGCGCGCCGCTCTTGCGGGCGAGCTGGATGGCATCGATGACAGCGCTGGTGTTGCCGGAATGCGAGAAGCCGACGGCGATGTCGTCGGCGCCGAGCAGCGAGGCCGACATCAGCATCATGTGCGAATCGTCGTAGACGGACGCGCGGATGCCGATGCGCAGGAATTTATGCGAGACGTCGCGCGCGATCTGCGCCGAGCCGCCGACGCCGTAGAAATCCCGGTTCTTGGCGCGATAGAGAAGATCGGCGGCGCGGTCGAAATCGTCCATGTCGAGGATGGCCAGCGTCTCCTCCAGTGCCTGGATGGAGGTGCGGAACACTTTTTGGACGATCTCGGCCGAGCTGTCGTCGACCGACAGCTCCTGGTGCATTTCGGCGGTCGGCAGACGACTGTATTCGTAGACGGCGGTGCGGAAGTCGCGATAGCCGGAAAAGCCCAGCTTCTTGGCGATCTTGACGACCATCGCCTCCGACACGCCGGCTTCTTCGGCGATCTGCTTGAGCGGAATGGTCTCGTCGAAGCCGCGCCTCCCGAAGACGGTTTCCACCACCTTGGCCTCGAGCGGCGTCAGATGCGGCATCATCATGCGGATCCGCGGTCCTACTGCTTTCAGATCCAGGCTGGTCAAGGTCATCCACGTCCCCTCGTCACGCGATCGATAAGCATCGCGGCGAGGATTATAAGGCCAGTTGCCAGCAGCTGATAGAAGGACTGGACATTCATCAATGTCAGGCCGTTGCGCATGGTGCCGAGGATGACGGCGCCCAGGATGGTGCCGACCACGCTGCCCTTGCCGCCCATCAGCGAGGCGCCGCCGATGGCCGCCGCGGCAATCGCATCGAGCTCCCAGAGGTTGCCAAGAATGGGCTCGGCAGCACCCAGCCGGCCGATCAGGATCTGCGCAGCAAGGGCGGCAAGCAGGCCCGAGATCATATACGCGGCGATCTTGGTGCGGGCGATCGGCACGCCGGCTATGTAGGCGGCCTCCTCATTGCCGCCGACGGCGAGCAGATATTCGCCGAACGGCGTCTTCTTGAGGATGATCCAGGCGATCAGCGCGACCACGGCCACGATGATGACCGCCAATGGCAATCCAAACAGCGAGCCGTTGAAGATGGCGCGGAAGCCGGCAGGCAGGCCGAGCACCGGATTGCCGCCGGTATAGATCAGCGCCAGCGCCCGGTAGGTGCTCAGCGTTCCCAGCGTGACGATGAAAGGCTGTAGCCCGACATAAGCGACCAGCACGCCGTTGAGCAGGCCGCAGACGAGGCCGATGGCGAAACCGGCGGCGATGGCCAGCGGAAACGGCACGCCGGCGACCAGCATCGAGGCAGAGATGACGGCCGAAAGGGCTGCCGTCGGCCCGACGGACAGATCGATGCCGCCCGAGATGATCACCAGCGTCATGCCCAGCGCCAGGCAGGCGTTGATGCTCGATTGCTGCAGGATGTTGATCAGGTTGCGCTCGGCAAAGAAGCCCGGGACCAGCGCACCGAAGACGGCGAGGATCACCACCAGGCCGATCAGCGTGCCGGCGTCGCGCACGGAAAACCGGTGCAGGAAATCCGCCCGTGGGCGCGCTGCTGTGCGTTCGGTTATATCAGTCATCCGCTGGTCCTGTCCGTTATGCACCGGCCCGATGGCCTTGCGCCGTGCCGGCCTTCGCTTCCGTTTGCGGTATCGCGTGGGCCGCGATCGCCTGTTCGCTGAGATCAGCCCGACCGAGTTCGGCGGCGACCATCCCGTCGCGCATGACCAGCACGCGGTCGGCGAGCCGGATCACCTCGGGAAGCTCGGACGACACGACGATTACCGAATGGCCTTCGGCGGCGAGCTCCTCGATCAAGTGGTAGATCTCCGCCTTGGCGCCGACATCGATGCCGCGCGTCGGCTCGTCGAACAAAAGGATGCGCGTTCCCGCCGCCAGCCAGCGGCCGATGATCGCCTTCTGCTGGTTGCCGCCGCTGAACAGCCGGATCGGCCGGTCGAGCAGGAACGGCCTGAGATTGACCCGCTTCATCTTCTCGGCCGCGACCCGTTTCAGCCTGGTGTGATCGATGACGCCGCGCGGCGCGAACACGCCCATCGATGCCAGCGCCATATTGCTGGAGATCGAGCGCAGCGGCACGATGCCTTCGCGCTTGCGCTCCTCCGGCACTAAGCCGATACCGGCGGCGATGGCATCGCGCGGACTGGAAAGTTTTACCGCCTTGCCGTCGATCTCGACCGCGCCTGATGAGGCGCGGTCGGCGCCGGCCAGCAGCCGCAGCAGTTCGGTGCGGCCCGAGCCGACCAGGCCGGCAATGCCCAGCACCTCGCCGCGATGCAGGTCGAACGAGACGTCATGGACCTTGGTCGGCGAGGCGAGGCCGCGAACGCTCAACCTGACCTCGCTGGAGGTGTGCGAGCGGTGCTGTTCCTGGGCAAGCTCGCGGCCGACCATCATCGAAACGACGGCCTTTTCCGACACCTGCGCAAGATCGACGGATCCGACCACGACGCCGTCGCGCATGATGGTGGCGCGCTGGCAGATGCCGAACACCTCGTCCAATTTGTGCGAGACATAGACGACCGCGACACCGTCGCGGGCGAGGCCGGCAATGACTTCGGCCAGGCGCTCGAATTCTTTCGGCGTCAGGCTCGATGTCGGCTCGTCCATCGCCACGATGCGCGCGCGATCGAGTAGCGCCCGGGCGATCTCGACGATCTGCCGCTGCGCGACCTTCAGGCTGCCGAGCGGCGCTGCCGGATCGATCGTCGGGTCGATGGCCGCAAGGGCTTCCGCAGCGCGGCGTTCCTGCTCGCGCCGTGCGACGAAGATGCCGCCACGCGTCAGCGGATGGCCGAGGAACATGTTCTGGGCGACGCTGAGGTGCGGCACCTGCTGCAATTCCTGATGGATCATGGCGACGCCCGCGGCGCGTGCGGCGACCGGATTGCTCAGCGTCACCGGCTTGCCGTCGATCAGCACGCTTCCCGCCGTCGGCCTGTAGACCCCCGAAAGGATGCGCAGCAGCGTCGATTTGCCGGCGCCGTTCTCACCGAGCAGGCCATGAATTTCGCCGCCGCCGACCGAAAAGGACACATCGCTCAGCGCCCGCACGGCCGGAAACGTCTTGGAAATGCCCTCGAATTGCAGCCGGGGTGACATTGGTTCGTTCTCCGGGCAAGGGTGCCAGCCGTGAGCGAGATGCTCTTGCCGGCACCCGCCCTTGTGCCCTTAATTGCCCGCTGCCGCGTCCTCGAGCAGCGCCTTGCGCACGGCGTCGCCGGCGCCGGAGTAACGGTCGGCATTGTCCTTGGTGATCAGCGCCTGCGGCGTGGCGACGACGCGCGGCAGCTTCTGCCCGGCCACCAGTCGCAACGCCGATTCCAGCGCCACCTCGCCGGTCAGCACCGGGAAACTGTCGACGGTGCCGGTCAGCTCGCCGGCGCGGATCGAGGCATAGGCGTCGGAGATGCCGTCGGTGCCGAAGACGGCAACCTTGTCTTGCAGGCCGGCGGCCTTGACCGCTTCGACGATGCCCAGCGCCATGCCGTCATTGTTGGCATAGAAGCCGATCAGGTCGGGGTGCTGCTGCAGGATGTTGGTGGCCGCGTCGTAGGAGGTCTGGCGATCCCAGTTGCCGGGGACGCTGGCGACGACCTCGAACTTGCCGGCCTCGCTGATCGTGGTCTTGAAGCCGTCGGTGCGCTGGACGGCCGCATAGACGCCGGCCTGGCCTTCGACGATGGCGACCTTGCCGCCGTCCGGCCGGTTCTTGATGAACCATTTGGCGACGCGCACGCCATTGTCGCGCTGGACATTGCCGACATAGTGCTCGGCCTGCGGGATGACGGCGTCGTTGACGTTGACCACGGGCACGTTAGCGGCTTTGGCCTGTTCCATGATCGGCTGCAGGTTGGAGTCGGTCTGCGGCGAGACGAGCAGCACGTTGTAGCCTTGCGTGACCAGGCCTTCGGCGATGGTGAGCTGGCCGAGCTGGTCGCCCTCGCTCTGCGCCGCCTGGTAGACGACCGGGACAGCGACGCGGTCGCCGAACGACTTGTAGCCCTCACCTAGCGAGCGCCAGTATTCGTTGGTCAGCGTCTTGGAGACGGCGCCCGCCTTGGTGCCGTCGGGCAGCTTGGGGAACGCACCGAACTTGGCCTCGAGCTGCGACCAGTCGATGCGATCCTTCTCGGTGTCGGAATTGAGCGGCGCGAGGTCCGCGGAAAAAGCCGAGCCGATGGACAGCGCCATCAGTGCAGCGGTGGCGGTGGCAAGCAGAAATTTCATGGTCTTTCCTCCCTTGTTGAAAAACGGTCTATGCCGCCGGAGCCTCAGCTGTCCGGTCCGAGCATGGCTTCCTGGATGATGGCCTGCGACGCGACCGCGTCCTGACGGTCGACGGCGGCGGACAGGCGGTGGTCCTTTTTCAGCCGATCGACGACGCGCAGCATGCGCTTGACGGTGGCGATGTTGACTTCGCATTCGTGGACCGGATCGAGCCCGGTCATGTCGGGGAACGTGTCGAAGTAGATGGCGCCGGCGTAGCCGTCGCGGCGGATCTGCCTGAGCAGCTCGATCGTCTGCAGCGTGTGCACCGCGCCGACCATCAGGCCGTCGTCGCGCTTGGCGTAGCCATCGTTGAGATGCACCCCGAGCAGCTTGCTATGGCGCGCCACGAGTGCTGCGGCAAAGGCCGGCTGCTCGTCGGCATAGAGCACATGAGCGAAATCGAGCGTCACGCCGAGATTGGGCAGGCCGATCTCGCGGATCGCCAACAATGTCGTCGCCGCGTCGGGCATCAGGCTGTAGGAACGCGGCTCGTTGGGCTTGTATTCGAGGCTGATCTCGCAATCGGGATCATGCACCGCAACTTCACGGATTCCATCGATTTCGTGTTGCCACAGCGTCGCGTAATCGGCCTGGAAAGCATAATCGAAGCCATCCTGCCCTAGCCACAGCGTCATCAGACTGGCGCCCGCTTCGCGCGCTGCGTCAATGCCGGCCTTGGTCAGGTCGATGGCTTCGCGGCGAACCGCGGGATCAGGATTGGTGAAGGCACCGAGCTTGAAGGCCGGGTTGGAGTAATAACGCATGGCGAAACCATTGATCGAAAGCCCGAGATCGCCGAGCTTTCGCGCCACTTCTGCAGGTTTTTCGCCGACATGGTCGGGAAAATTCAAGTCGAGGTCGGTCAGCCCCGCAACCTTCGCCGCACGCGCCGCCATCTGCAGCATCGACGGCTTGCCGACAAGATCCGGCCATTCGGCCTGCGGCCGCGAGGCAAAGGAATTCAGGCGCGTGGCGAAACGATTGGTTGTCATGGGTGACCCTTCGATTGACATAACTTCACATGTTTTAGGATATTTGTAAAGTTCCTATTTAACATAAACCCTCGGCCTTAGCCGGACTGAACGCAACCGAAAGCGGATTTTCATGGCCGGCCCGATCTTCGCAGACTAACCGCTGGCGAAGCAGCCGATCCATCGCGTCAGCAGGCGCCGACCATCACGCAAATTTACACAGAGCGGCATCGCGGGTAAAACTGCCTGCAAGCGATCGGCGTCCCAAATGATGGGCCCACTGAAGATCAAGGTGCTCGGCGAACTGGTGGTCCTGCGGGGCGCCGAGGAGATCGCGCTGCCGCCGTCGAAGAAAACGCGCGCTCTGCTCGCCTACCTGGTGGCGACCAACCGGCGCCAGCGACGCGACCATCTGTGCCAGATGTTCTGGGAGGTCCCGGACGATCCAAGGGCTTCGCTGCGATGGAGCCTCTCGAAGCTGAGGCAGATCATCAACCAGGACGGTGATGAGGACTGCCTGAAGGCTGATCGAGAGAGCGTGTTTTTCGACACCGCCAAGCTTGATGTCGATTTGCTGCAAGTCGCCCACATGACGGCGAACGAGGTGCGCTTGCTCGACATCTCACGCCTGGAAACGTTGGCCGCAATGTTCCGAGGGCGGTTCATCGAGGACCTCGAACTGCCTCGTTGCCCTGTGTTCGAGGCTTGGCGCACATTCCACGGTGACGCATTGGATCGCACCAGATCGATGATCCTGCAGGCGCTTGTCGAGCGGCTGGGCAGCGACCCTGAACAGGCCCTTTCCTATGCCGAAACGCTGCAGTCTCTGGACCCGACCAACAAGCAGGTTTCATTGGAGATGAGATCGCTCACCGCTTCGGCGCGACAGCGCGCAACACAACTGCAGTCGGCGAGCGAGGAAGCCGGGGGACACGCATCGGGTGAAGGTCCGGCTCCGGGTGGACGCCAAAATGAGCACAGGCGTTCCCAGCAGATACACTATTGCAGCAGCCCCGACGGCGTCCGGATCGCCTACGCGGTTTCGGGCGACGGCCCGCCGCTGCTTCGCGCGGCGCACTGGATGTCGCATCTGCAATATGAATGGGAAAGCCCGGTGTGGCGACACTGGATCGATCGGCTTTCGAGCGAGAATACGTTGATCCGATACGATGAGCGCGGCAACGGCCTATCCGACTGGAATATCGGCGACTTCTCCTTCGACGCCATGGTCACGGATCTGGAAAGCGTTGCCGACGCAAGCGGCCTGGACCGTTTCCCGCTGCTCGGCGTCTCGCAAAGTTGTGCGGTATCGGTCGCCTATGTCATCCGCCACCCCAAGCGCGTGTCACGCCTCATCCTCTATGGCGGCTATGCAAGGGGTCGGCGAAAGCGCGGCGACATCCACCAGCTCGATACCCATGAAGCCATGACCACCCTAATCCGTGAAGGATGGGGCAAGGACAATGCCGCGTTCCGCCAGCTGTTCACCGAGGCGTTCATTCCGGGTGCCAGCCGCGAGCAGATGGCCTGGTTCAACGATCTCCAGAGGCAGACCACATCGCCGCTCAACGCCAGCCTGCTTCACTCCACTTTCGGCGACATAGACGTCTCGGCGATGCTGGGAGAGGTCAGCGTTCCGACGCTGGTGCTGCATGCAAGGAACGATGCCGTGGTTCCCTTTGAGGAAGGCAAGGTGCTCGCGGCCGGCATACCGGGCGCGCGCTTCGTCGACCTCAACAGCGCAAACCATATCCTGCTCGGCGACGAGCCTGCCTTTGCCGATTTCCTGCGCGAAGTCCGGTCGTTCATCGCCGGACCCGAGTGACGGATCAGCCCGGCGGCGTGTTCGCCGCGCATGGTTCCTTTGTCCAGCCGGAAAGTTTCAACGGTTCGGCCGCCCTTTTCTAACGCCCGCAACAACACTCCTTCCAACGCAAACCAGCGATCATCCGTGGTCAGCAAATGGAGTACCGAGATGAAGATTCATTCTGTGATCGGCGGCGGCGGCGTGAAGCTGCATGTGCGCGAATGGGGCAAAGCCGATGCTCCAGCCATCCTCTTCATCCACGGGTGGTCGCAGAACCACCTCTGCTGGCACAAACAGTATGAGAGTGAACTTGCGGAAGCGTTTCGCCTCGTCGCCTTCGATCTTCGCGGCCACGGCATGTCGGAAGCGCCCGAGGCACAGGAGCAGTATACCGAACCCAAGCCATGGGCGGACGATATTGCCGCCATCGTCGGCCAGCTCGGCCTCGACCGGCCCGTTCTCGTTGGGTGGTCTTATGCGGGCTTCATCATCTGTGACTATGTTCGCGTTTACGGTCAGGATGCGATTGCCGGGATCAACTTCGTCGGTGGGGCCGTCACGCTCGACAGGGCGGCGTTCGGCGTTTTGATCGGCCCCGGCTTTCTCGATCACATGCCGGGCGCGACCGCAGGCGACTTTCCCTCCAACGTCCAGGCCATTCGCGACTTCGTGCAGGGCTGCACCGCGCGACCGCTACCGAGAAACGAATACGAGGTGGCACTGTGCTGGAACATCGTTGTGGCCCCAAGAGTCCGGGCTGCGCTCGTCACGCGCGCGATCAACTCCGACGACGTTCTGGCCATATTAGAGAGGCCTGTCCTTATGACTCAGGGCCGCAGCGACACGGTGATCCTTCCGGCAATGGGCGATCACATCCTCAAGACGTGTCCGACGAGCACCGCTTCCTGGTACCCCGAGACCGGACACGCACCCTTCATCGAGGACTCTCCTCGTTTCAACCGCGAACTCGCCGACTTCGTGCGCAAAGCGAGGACACCATAGCCGACGTTAGAGGCCCTTTCGCGCCGGGGCGTCAGCTCGATCGGACCGGGCCGTCATGTCTGCTATTGGCGGCGCATTGCGGACGTAAGGCTCGACGCGGCGAATTTCCCTCCGGGTTATGAACGCGGCCTGCGTATCAGCGCCACGCCTCCCACCAGGATGTCGAGCCCGCCGTCAACAGCTTGGTTACGCTCGCCGCCCTTGCTTCTTGCGCGCCAATTGACCATCCTCGCCGACGTTAGTTGCACCGCGGCCGGGGGGTTCGCACATGCCGACGCTCTATGCGCTGAAACCGGCCTTTCAGGCCAAGCTGCGGCCGCTCGCCGACAGGCTGGCCGTGGCCGGCGTCACCGCCAACCAGATCACGCTGCTGGCCGCCGCATTATCGGTCGCCACCGGCATACTGGTCGCGGCCCTTGCCGGCCATCGCGCGGTCTTCCTGCTGATGCCGGTTGTGCTGTTTGCGCGCATGGCGTTGAACGCCATCGACGGCATGCTGGCGCGGGAGCATGGTCAGGCCTCGAAGCTTGGCATGTACCTCAACGAGCTCTGCGACGTCGTTTCGGACCTCGCGCTGATCCTGGCCTTTGCCGTCATCTTCCCAGCCTGGGGCGTCGTCGCTTTCGCGATCGCGGCGATCGTCGTGGAGTTCACCGGCGTGCTCGGCATAGCGGCGGGAACGGGGCGCAACTATGCCGGGCCGTTCGGCAAGAGCGACCGGGCGCTGGCGCTCGGCATCATCGCCTTCCTCGTCGCCTGTGGCCTGTGGATCGCGGCGATCGCAGCGTTTGTGTTTCCGGCAATGGCTACACTCTCGCTGGTGACCGCCATCAACCGGATACGCAGCGGCCTTAACGGGAGCGACGATTGAAATTCCGGTCGCGACCGCTAGGGGAAAACATGCTTCACGAACAGACGATTGCCGCCGCCGCGGCTTTAGCAAACCTCAAGCGGGTGGCGCAGGAGCGCGTCTTCAAGAGCCATGACGGCACCGAGATCTTCTACCGCTACTGGCCGGCTGTCGGGCAACCTGCCAAGGGCGCGGTTCTGCTGTTTCACCGCGGCCACGAGCATGGCGGCCGCATGGCGCATCTGGTCGACGAACTCGACATGCCCGACCATGCCTTCTACGCCTGGGACGCGCGCGGCAATGGCCGCTCGGCCGGCGAGCGCGGCTACGCGCCGTCCTTTGCCGCGTTGGTGCGCGACATCGATTGTTTCGTGCGTGAGATCGGCAGCGACGGTTTTGGCCAGCGTGACATCGCGCTGATCGCGCAATCCTTCGGCGCCGTGCTCGCCGCCGCCTGGGTGCATGATTATGCGCCGCAGATTCGCGCTTTGGTGCTGGCCTCGCCGGCCTTCTCGGTCAAGCTCTACGTGCCTTTCGCCAAGCAAGGCATCGCGCTGTGGCAAAAGATCAAGGGGCGCTTCTTCGTCAATTCCTACGTCAAGGCCAAGTTCCTGACACATGATGCCGAGCGCATTGCCTCCTTCGAGGCCGATCAGCTGATCACGCGGCCGATCGCTTCCAACATCCTGGTCGAGCTCTACGACCATGCTGCGCGCGTCGTCTCGGATGCCCGCGCCATCACCGTGCCGACGCAATTGCTGATCTCGGGCAGCGACTGGGTGGTGCGGCACGCACCGCAGCACGAGTTCTTCGTCAATCTCGCCAGCCCGGCCAAGGAACGGCATGTGCTGCCCGGCTTCTTCCACGACACGCTGGGCGAACGCGACCGCAGCCAAGCGCTCGACCTGATCAAGCCGTTCCTCGAAAGACATTTCGCGACGTCAGCGAAGCCGGTCGATCTGACCGCGGCCGACCGCGCCGGCTACACGCGCGACGAGGCCGACCGGCTCGCCTCGCCGCTGCCGCTGCTATCGCCCAAGGGCCTCTATTGGGCAATGAGCCGTGCCTCGATCCGCATGGGCGCATGGCTGTCATCAGGCCTGCAGACAGGCATTGCCACCGGCTTCGATTCCGGCTCGACGCTCGACTATGTCTACGAGAACGAGGCGCGGGGCAGCAGCCCGCTCGGCCGCATGATCGACCGCACCTTTCTCGACGCCATCGGCTGGCGCGGCATCCGGCAGCGCAAGCTCAATCTGGAAGAGCTGATCGGCTCGGCCACCGAGACGCTGCAGGCCGCGGGCCGCCCGGTCCATATCGTCGATATCGCCGCCGGCCACGGCCGCTACGTGCTCGACGCCGTCGCCAAATGCGCTGTGCCGCCGGCCAGCGTGCGGCTACGGGATTTCTCCGACCTCAACGTTTCGCGCGGCTGCAAGCTGATCGCCGAGCGGCACCTGCCGACCAGCGTCTCGTTTCATCAGGCCGACGCCTTCGACCCCAAAATGCTTGCCGGGCTGAAGCCGGCGCCGGACCTCGCCATCGTCTCCGGGCTCTACGAGTTGTTTTCCGACAACACCATGATTGCCCGCTCGCTGGACGGGCTGGCCAAGGCGATGCAGCCCGGCAGCCTGCTTCTCTATACCAACCAGCCCTGGCATCCGCAGCTCGAAATGATCGCGCGCAGCCTTACCTCGCATCGCGGCGGCCAGGCCTGGGTGATGCGCCGGCGCACGCAAGGCGAGATGGACCAGTTGGTGGCGGCGGCCGGCTTCGAGAAACTCGACCAGCGCATCGACCAGTGGGGCATCTTCACCGTTTCCGTCGCGCGGCGCGTCTGAGCATGGTCGTGCCTATCCTTGGCGCTGACCCTGCCCTTTCTGCTCCTGCGCGCGAGCCGTACGCCGGGATCGTGCTGCGGGCGGCATTGTGGCTGGCGTTTCTGGCGCCGTTCTTCTACGCGACCTACGGTTTCGCCAACTGGCTGGCGTCGCAGCGCAACGATGTCGGCAGCATCGTCTTCGCCTGGGAGCGCGCCGTCCCGTTCATCGCCTGGACGATCGTGCCCTACTGGTCGATCAACCTGTTCTACGGCCTGTCGCTGCTGTTGAACGATACCAAAAGCGGCGTCGACCGTCTCGCCGGCCGCTATCTCACCGCCCAGATCGTCGCCGTCGCCTGCTTCATCGTCTTCCCGCTGACCGCGACCTTCATGCGGCCGCAAACATCCGGCCTGCCGGGCTTCATGTTCGCTGTGCTCGGCGGCTTCGACAAGCCGTTCAACCAGGCGCCGTCGCTGCACATCGCGCTGCTGGTCATCATCTGGGATCACTGGCGTTATCGGCTCAAAGGCACGACCAGCATCGTCTGGCATGCCTGGTGTCTGCTGATCGGCGCCTCGGTGCTGACGACATGGCAGCACCATGTCATCGATATCCCGACAGGCGCGCTGCTCGGCTTCTTTGCCCTGTGGCTGTTCCCGCGCGAGGGAGAATTGCCGTTCGCCGGCTTCCACCTAGCCGCCGATGCCAAGGCCCGGCGGTTGGCTCGGTTCTATGCGCTTGGCGCAGCGCTGGCGCTGGCCGGCACCGTTGCCGGCGCCTTTGTCTCGGCGCTGTGGCTCATCCTTTTGTGGCCCGCGCTGGCGCTGGCCATCGTCGCCTTCGCCTATGCCGGGGCCGGCGCCAAGGTGTTCCAGAAAGCGGCCGACGGCAGCGCCTCGCTGGCCAGCCGTATTTTGCTGCTGCCTTACCGGCTTGGCGCAAGGATCAATGTCTGGGCGTGGACGCGCACGCTGCCGGCGCAGATCGTGGTCGCCGA
The DNA here is from genome assembly GCF_004022765.1 of Mesorhizobium sp. M6A.T.Cr.TU.014.01.1.1. Classification (NCBI taxonomy): domain Bacteria; kingdom Pseudomonadati; phylum Pseudomonadota; class Alphaproteobacteria; order Hyphomicrobiales; family Phyllobacteriaceae; genus Mesorhizobium; species Mesorhizobium sp. M6A.T.Cr.TU.014.01.1.1. The sequence continues at coordinate 65,226 of NZ_RZPG01000009.1, read as the reverse complement.
CGGCGTCTTCCTCGGCCGCTTTCCGACAGCTGCTGAGGCCGACACTTTCGGCACGGTGATCGACCTTGCCGGCGAGCTAGAAAGGCCGCGCGGCGTGACCTGTCGCTGGACAGGTATCGCCATGCTCGATCTTTTGCCGCCGTCGCCAGAGGCGCGAGCGCAAGCGGTGGCGGCGATCGAAGCGGCTCGCAGCCACGGCACCGTGCTGGTCTGCTGCGCGCTCGGTTTCCAGCGCAGCGCCGGCGTCGTTGCTGAATGGCTGGTTGCCACTGGCCGCTCGCCGACGCCGGCGCAGGCGCACAAGCGGCTCGCAGCATCGGGCCGGCCGGTGCATCTTCAGATCAGGGTGGACGAGCCGGCATGAAAAGCGACGCCTATCAGGACAGGGCCGAGGCGTTCGCAGCCGGGCTGATGGTGCAGGCGGCGTGGCCGATTCTGCTGCTGGCGGCCGCCTTGATGGCCGCGCCGATCATTGGCGCGGTGGCCGGGCCGCAGGCAACGCCCATATCGGCCGCGGCCTGGCTGATCGCGGCAGCGAGCGCGGCGGCCATCCTCGCCTACTCTGCTTTGCTTGTCTTCGACGCGCTGCTGTTCCGGCTGATGGCCAGCCACGCCAGCGAGGCCGCAGCTGGTGCCGCGGTCGACGAGGTGCTGGCGCGCATGCGGCTGAAACCTCCCTCTGCCGGCGGCCGCTCGCTCGACCGGCGCATGGCGGGCACGCACCGCCTGCTGGCCAGGCAGCGCATCGCGATCGGCCTGTTCGGGGCGGCGTCCCTCGCCGCGGCCTTTGTCTGAGCCAGCCGATGAGCAAGCTCGGCACTCGCACCTTCACCATGCTGCAGACCGTGACCTCGGTCGGCCTGTCGGCGCTGGCCTGGGCGGTGACCGGCGTGCGGCCGATCTGGAACGGCAGCCAACCGTCTGACCGGCAGCGCATCTACTTCGCCAACCATGCCAGCCACGGCGACTTCATCCTGCTGTCGGCCTGCCTCAGCGAGAAGGAGCGCGCCCGCACCCATGCGGTCGCTGCCGCCGACTATTGGGGAAAATCGCGGCTGCGCCGGTTCATCGCGCAGGACATGCTGTCCTCCGTGCTCATTCACCGGCAGTGGACCGATGAGGCGCAGAATCCGATTTCGATCATGCTGTCGGTGCTCGACGAGGGCCATTCGCTGATCGTCTTTCCCGAAGGCACGCGCAACATGACCGACCAGCCGCTGCTGCCGTTCCGTTCCGGGCTTTACAATCTGTCGATGGCGCGGCCCGAGGTCGAGCTCATCCCGTGCTGGATCGAGAATATGTCGCGTGTGCTGCCCAAGGGTCAGTTCGTGCCCGTGCCGCTGCTTTGCCGCGTCGTCTTCGGCGCGCCGATCGCGATTGCGCCTGGCGAGGAACGCCGCGCCTTCCTCGACCGCGCCCGCGAGACGCTGCTTGCGCTGAACCCCCGCCCGCCAGCGCATGATGCGGAAAAGTGGAATCCGGCTTTCCGAAAAACATCCTGCGACCCCTAAGAGACGACCAGACAACATGCCAATGCGCGAGATCCTCATTCTGATTGTCGGACTCACTGCGGTGCTGATAACGGCGAGCCTGGTCGCCGGCATTCTGTCGTGGCGCGCGCCGAAGCCGCTGCCCTCGACGCTGATCAACCTCAACCAGCGCATCAATGCCTGGTGGGTGATGGTCCTGGCGATCACCGTCGCCTTCTTCTTCGGTCGCCACGGCATGACCATCCTGTTCGCGCTGATCTCGTTTGCGGCGCTGCGCGAATTCGTGACTTTGACGCACACCCGCCGCAGCGACCACTGGGTGCTGCTCGGCATGTTCGGCATCATCATCCCGTTCCAGTATTGGCTGGTGTGGACCGCCTGGTACGGCCTCTTCACCATATTCATCCCGGTCTACTGCTTTCTGCTTATGCCGGCGATCACCGCGCTCCACGGCGATACCGAACGATTTCTCGAGCGCGTCTCGGCGCAGCAATGGGCCGTCATGATCTCGGTCTACTGCGTCAGCCACGTGCCGGCGCTGCTGACGCTCGAGGTGCCCGGCTTCGAAGGTCGCAATTTGCTGCTGATCGCTTTCCTGATCATCGCCGTGCAAGGCAGCGACGTGCTGCAATACATTTTCGGCAAGCTGTTCGGCAGGCATCTGATGTCGCCCAAGGTATCGCCGTCGAAGACTTGGGAGGGCCTGATCGGCGGGCTGGTGGCATCGAGCCTGCTCGGCGCGCTGCTGTCGTTCCTGACGCCGTTCTCGCCGCTCCAGGCAGCGGGTGTCGCCTTCATCGCCTGCCTGATGGGATTTCTCGGCGGACTGGTCGCCTCCGCCATCAAGCGCGATCAGGGGGTGAAGGACTGGGGCCATCTGATCGAGGGCCATGGGGGCATGATGGACCGCGCCGACAGCCTGGTCTTCGCCGCCCCGGTTTTCTTCCACACGGTTCGCTATTTCTGGACGTGAGGCGCGGGGGTCGTCGGACCTAGCGGGGGATGGCTCAGCCAATGACGGTCGAACACGTCGAGAATGGCACGGAATTCGGCCGGCGGGATCTGGCTGGCGCTACCGTCGCTGTCTCCGGCGAGGAATTGCGCCAGCTGCCGGTCGACCGCTTCCGGCTGCTCGACGGTCACGCCTAGCGATGCCAAATCCCTAGCGATCGACCCGTCGGGCGGCAGATATCCGCCCCATGCCTCGGGCGCCGGGTCGCGCAAGCGGACGATCAGGATTCTGGTCAAGGATGGCTGCGGCTCCGGGCTGATGATTGTGGTGCCGCACATATAGCCGCCAAGCACGCTTCCCGGCCGCGACTGTGGGAACAGGCAGAGGAAGAAATGGGCATCGCCGCCGGTTTCCTTCAGAAACGCATAAAGGCCGCGTTTTGCCGGGCTCACCGGACCGCCGACCAGCAGTTGTCCGGTCGGCAACACCTCTCGATAGGCGGCAGTCAGGCCGCGCGCACCCGGCCCAGTCTCAATCGACAGGCTGCCCCTGATCAACTGGCCGCGATAATAGGGCGACAAAGCATGCGAATAGCACGCATAGGTTCCGGCAAGGGCCAATCCGAGGCTTCGCTCCTCATGCCCAGACGATGCCTCGAACTGCGCGCCGACGCGGCGTTCCAGTTCGGCCCTCTCGATGCCGTGGCGGGCGCAGATCGCCGCGGTGAAGCCTGGCAGGTCGCTCTCGGCGATCCAGGCGCCTGGCTGCTCCAGCTTGAGAACCTTCGACCAATCGTCGTAGACGCTGAGCTGGCGTGGCTGGGCGCGGCCCTGCAGCCATTTGTCGGCGCGGCCGAGATCGAACGCCGTGTTCGGGTTGACGTTCCGGAACGCCGCCGCAAGGTCCTTGCGGCTGATGGTTCCCAGCAGGGCCACAGTCAGCCGTAACTTCTGCGCGATATGCTGTGCCATCCCACCTGCCCCTTTATGCCACCGCAAGGCTTAACATGTGCCAGCACTTGCTCCCACCGCATTCATCGCGGGCCGGGCCTCTCCTAAAGTCGATATTCCAGGAAATCCGCAGAAATCCATGCCGTTCCACGCGCCTGCCCTTTTCGCCCCGGCAGGCGGCGCTAAGGTCGCGGAGGGCAAGGGCAAAACCGTATAGAACTCACGCTAATGTAGGCTTGAATACCAACACCCTTCCTCAGTCATTTGAACGACGGCGAAGCCGAGTTCTCGCAACCAGCGCAAGATGCCGCCTCAACAAGGAAGGAATAATTCGATGTCCTGGACTGCATCTCCCAAAATCTCCTTCACCGCGATTGCGGCTGGATCCGCCGCACTGCTGCTGCTGACCTTCGGGCCGGACGGACCGTCGCGAGCCGCTGCCGGCTCGCGCGCTGCAGCGACATATGGCAAGCAGGCTAAGCCGGCCATCGAGCCGACGCGCATCGAAGTCGACGGTGGCGCGCACGTGATACGCTTTTACATCGACGGCAAGCAGGTCGCCCTGCTCGACTCCACCGGCTTCAAGGATTGATCTCACACCGGCGCTGGCCGCGACATCGGCGGCCAAGCGCGACTGGATGTCCGTGTTCGGCCGCGCCGTTCCGGGCTTCGGCCGCCTGATGCGGCTGCGAGCCTAATACGCGCCGGCACCTGCTCCGTTCCCCACGGGCCGCACTTTTCCACAAGCCGATATTCCAGGAATTCCACAGAATTCCACGCCCTTCCACACAGCGGCGGTGTTCGAGCCGGCGGCTGGGGTTAACCTTACGTTAACCATAGAGGGACCCATCATGAAACTTGCCCTATCTGCACTGCTCGCCGTGCTCGCATTGTCGCAAACCGTGGAGGCTAAGACGAAAGCCGTTGTCACCGATGCCAAAGCGGCCACAGCCGAGAAAAGCCGGCCGGTGCTCGACAATAAGGCCACCGGTGGGATTACCGCGTCGTCCGGTGCGATGGCGGCGCCGGCCGGCAAGGATGTGTCCAGTCCGTATCCGCCGGCGATCTATTTCAATTTCTAGAGTCTCATGCATCCCTAATGGATGGGACTCTATCTTTTTATTCGACCGTGCCACTTGCGGCGCCCGACAGGCCCCGGGGATCAACAGACCCTGGGATCGACAGGCTTGGCGGCGGCGTGTCGGGCCATGACAGGATTGCCAGGCTCGCCTCCTGCCTCAGCCGATCCTGACGACGAAATGCTTCGTGACCGGCTCGATGATCTTCCACGTTCCCTTGAAATCGGCCTCGACCACGAAGGCATCGCCGGGACCGACTTCGACGGGCGCGCCGCCATCAGGGGTGATGACGATGCGGCCTGATATCATGTGCACGAATTCATAGTCGCTGTAGGTCGCGTGGTAGGTGCCGGGGGTAGCCTGCCATGTTCCCGACATGACCTTGCCGTCCTCGGTAGTGTGCTGGACGGCAGTCTTCATGGTCGGGTTGCCGTCGACAACGATCCAGCCCACGAGATCGCCCGCCTCCCCGTTTTTGATCGCGCCGAATTTGAGGATGGTCTTCTCTGTCATGGTCGGGCTCCGTTTGACCTGTGCCGGCATTGGCTGTCGGTCAATAGCCGAAGCACCTGATATGGGCAACGTGGGTGCCCGGCATGCTTGACCTGGCCGCCATCCGCCGGATAGTCCGTGGACCGGCCCCATGAAAGAACCGACATGACAGACGCGATCGTAAAAGACAGCAACGGCGCCCAGCTGAACGAGGGCGATTCCGTGACCCTGATCAAGGATTTGAAGGTCAAGGGCACGTCGGAAACGATCAAGCGCGGCACGCTGGTGAAGAACATTCGCCTCACCGGCAATCCGGGCGAGATCGAGTGCAATACCAAGCAGGTGAAGGGCCTGGTGCTGAAAACCGAGTTCCTGAAGAAGGCGTGATCGGCTGAGAACGCCGCCTGCCCCATGATCTGCGCGGGCTCCTCGACCTTGCAAGCGGAAGCCTCTGGAAATCGGCGCTTCTGAACCGCGCAGGCAGATGGCAGACACGGCATCGCTGCGGTGCGAAATGACGACGCCATGGCCGCGCAGGGCCGCTCCTTGAAGGCCGTCGAAAGCGCAATATATCAATGACTAAGCGTGCGTTGCACGCGACGTGGTGCTTTGGTCAAACTTCATCTGTGGAGGTTGTCATGGCAAACAATGTGATGGAAGGAAAGAAGGCCCAGGACTGGATCAACCTGATCCTTGCGGTCTGCCTGTTCGTCTCACCCTGGGTACTCGGCTTCGCTGCTGAAACCAATCCTGCGTGGAACGCCTGGATCGCCGGCGTTGTGCTCGGTGCTTTGGCTATCACGGCGCTTTCGGTATTCGCCGAGTGGGAAGAGTGGGTAAATCTTGTTGTCGGGCTCTGGCTGATCGTTTCGCCCTGGCTGCTCGGCTTCATGGCGAACGCCAACGCGATGGCGACCCATATTGTCCTCGGCGTGCTGGTGGTTGCGGCATCGGCCTGGGCGGTCTGGGACTCGCGTCATCATCCGCCGGCGCATGCGTGATCGGTGACGACCAAGGGGAGGAGCCCGCCGCTCGCGCGCCGGGCTCCTCTAAAGCCTGAGATCGGTACGCAGGCCCGCTAGCCGGGCTAGTTATTCTATTTGTGCTCAAAAATCGGCCGCCGCGGCGGATGCAGACGGCGGCGCTGATGCGCACGCCGACGAGCACGCCGCGAACCTCCACTTATGTTGCACTGCGTTAGATTTGTTGCATTGCAATATCCGCGCATCGCGTCGAGTCTTCGCAACGGGTGGGCTTTTCAACGACCTACGCGAGGTATCGCCGTGTCAGCATCGTTTCGGCCTGATATCGAAGGGCTGCGTGCGCTGGCGGTGTCAGGCGTCGTCGCGTTCCATTTCGGTCTGTCGGACCTGCCGGGCGGCTTCACCGGCGTCGACATCTTCTTCGTCATCTCCGGCTATCTGATCACCGGCCAATTGCTGCGGGAAATCGCCGAGGACGGCAGGCTGAACCTGTGGCGGTTCTATGCAAGGCGCGCCCGGCGCCTGCTGCCGGCCTCGCTGTTCGTGATCCTCGTCACGCTGGTCGCAGGTTACTTCATCCTGTCGCCGGACGAACAGGCACTCTATTCGAAAGGCGCCATGTTCGCCTCGGCCTATGCGATCAATTTCTGGCTGATCCGCTGGGCGTTCGACTATTTCGCCCCCGATGCGGCGAACAACCCCTTCATCCACTTCTGGTCGCTCTCGGTCGAGGAGCAGTTCTATCTCGTATGGCCGGGGCTGCTTCTGCTGGCCGCATGGCTGCGCCCGGGCAAGCGCGCGGCGATCCTGGTGATCGGCCTCGCCGGCGTGGTATCGTTCGCCGTCTGCGCCTGGCTCACCACCGTGGCACAGCCCTGGGCCTTCTATTTCTCGCCGCTCAGGGCCTGGGAATTTGCCGCCGGCGGCCTGGCGACGATGGCGCCGGCAAAATTCTGGCGGGAGCGCCCGCAACTGGGCGCAGCATTGGCATGGCTTGGCTTGGCGCTGATCACCGGCGCCTATCTGACCTTCAGCGAGCAGGACACCCCCTTCCCCGGCGTCGCGGCGGTGGTGCCGGTGGCCGGCGCCGTGCTCCTGCTGCTCAGCGGTTCCGGCAATGTCCAAAGCGGACCCAGCGCCATGCTGGCGCTGCCGCCCTTGCAATGGGTGGGGAAACTTTCCTACTCGCTCTATCTCTGGCACTGGCCGGTCATCGTCTATGCGACGATGATGGTTCCCGATCTTTCCTGGCCCGGGCGGCTTGCCTGCGCAGCATTGACGCTGGCGCTCTCGATCTTCACCTATAATTTCATCGAGAACCCGATCCGCCGCAACGGCTGGCTGATGGCGAATGCGGCGCGCGCGCTTGTCCCCGCAGCAATGCTGACCGGCGCCAGCGTGGTGGCGACCTATGCCAATGCGCGCCTTGCCGTGCACGATCTCGACCCCTCACAACGCATCATTGCCGAAACTGCCGCACAGCCTTCCACTGCGCGCGCCAAGGTGGGCTGCATTCTCGACTACGAGACCGTCACGCCGAAGGCCTGCGAGTTCGGCGCCAAGAACGCCGAGCACTCGATCGCGCTGTTCGGCGATTCGCATGCCGACCACTGGTCGACGCCGCTGATCGAGGCGGCGAAGAAGAACAACTACAAGGTCGTCACCTGGCTCAAATCCGCCTGCCGGGCCTCGCGGCTGACGGTCTGGAGCTCGAAGCTGAAGCGCGACTACACCGAGTGCGATCAATGGCGCGAGCAATCGATCAAGGAGATCATAGCCCTGCGCCCGAGCCTGGTGGTGATCTCGGAGATATCGCTGACGAGCTCGCGCAAACTGTCGCCCGACGCGAAGGTGCCCGACACCCAGGATCAGGACTGGCAGGCCGGTCTGCGCTCAACGCTGGAGGCCTTCAGCCAAGCCGGGCTGAAGGTCGCCTTCATCCGCGATGTGCCGTTCAACGGCATGTTCGTCGACACCTGCGTGGCCCGCGCGCTGTGGCGCGGACAGGCGCCATCGGTATGTGATGCGCCGCGAAGCGACGCCGCCAACGACGCCGTGGCCGCGGTGGAGCGCGATATCGTGCGCGCCATTCCCAACGCGACCTATATCGATATGACCGACCGGTTCTGCGACGCCAAAACCTGCCATGTCTTCATCGACGGCAAGCTGGCCTACCGCGATCGCCACCACATGGCGACGCCCTTTGCGCAAACGCTGGAGCCGCCGGTCGAGCGCGCGCTGTTCTCGAAGGTGGCGGCGGAGAAATAAGGGCGGCGCAAGACGCGCCTTTCACCCCCTCGTCTCAGTGCAAGCCAAACTCACGCAGCAGTTCTTCGCGATAGCGCACGAACCGGCTTTCGCTGCGATCGCGGGGGCGCGGCAGCTCAACCTCGACCAGCCGTGCCGTGCCGCCTTTCTCCCTAGGCAGGATCAGCACCCTGTCCGCAAGATAGATCGCTTCCTCCAGGTCATGGGTGACCATGACCATGGTGACGCTCTCCTCGCTCCAGATGCGCGCCAGCTCCTCTTGCATGCCGATCTTGGTCATGGCGTCGAGCGCGCCCAGCGGCTCGTCGAGCAGCAGGATTTCAGGCTGCACGGTCAAGGCCCGGGCGATGCCGACGCGCTGCGCCATGCCGCCCGAAAGCTGCCGGGGATAGGCATCGCTGAATTCGGCCAGGCCGACGAGCGCGATATAGAAGCGGGCCTTGTCCTCGGCCTCCGCCTTGGGCACGCCCCGCACTTCGAGGCCAAAGGCGACGTTGCCGAGCACTGTCAGCCAGGGCAGCAGGCGCGGTTCCTGGAAGATGACCGCGCGCTCGGCGCCGACGCCACGGACCGGCTTGCCGTCGATCGCGCCCCCGCCGCTGTCGGCGGCTTCCAGCCCGGCAAGAATGCGCAGCAGCGTGGTCTTGCCCGAGCCGCTGGCGCCGACGATGACGAGACATTCGCCGGAGCGGATATCAAGGTTGAGCGCCCTCAGCACGGCAAGAGGGCGCCCACTGAGGGTGAAGGATTTGGAGAGGTCGCGTATGGTGACCTCGCCGCCGCTTTTGCTGGCCATGGCACCCGTCTCCCGGTCAGTTGGTCTTCGTTTCGCCGCGCCGGTAAAGGATGTCAGCGGCTTTCAGCTTGCCCTTGGGCAGGCGGCCGTCGCGTTCGAGCACGCTGACCCAGAAGTCGATGTCGCGATCGTCAGCCTTCGCCCCTTCGCGCAGGCCGAAGCCGGTCCAGTAGCGCGCCAGCGCGCCATTTTCGCCGCGCTTGTCGAGGATGTCCGCAAGCACCTTGCGCGCCTCGTCCGGGTTCTGGCGCGACCAGTCGGCGGCGCGCGCCGACTGCTCGATGAAATTGCGCGCGCCATCCGGATGCGCCGTGATGAAGTCGCGCCGCAGGACGATGAAGCCGCCGGCCAGTTCGCCCAGCACATCGGTGTCGTTGAACACGCCGCGCACGCCGCCATTGTCGACAAGGGCGCCGGCAAACGTCGCCTGCCAATAGCCAAGTGCCGCGATATCGACCTGGCGCGACCGCAAGGTCTGTTCAAGCTGCGGCCCGGGCACCACGACGAGGTTGGCGGCATCCGGCGGCAGGCCGGCTCCGTGCAGCGCCTCGCGCACGGTATAGTCGAGATGGGCGCCGAGCGTGTTGACCGCAATGGTCTTGCCGGTGATGTCGGCAATCGATTTGATCGGACTGTCTTCCAGCACGTAGAAGACGCTGCGCACTTGGCTGTTGATGCCGTTGCTTGGATAGGCGGCGACGAAGTCGTTGCCGCCGGAGATCGAATTGATCACCGCAGCGGTCGCGGCCGAGCCGAGATCGACGCTGCCGGAGGCGAGCGCGAACAGCGATTCCGGGCCGCCGCCGGAGTAGCCGACATTCTCCAGCTTGACGCCGAAATCGTTGAAATAGCCGAGCTCGTCCGCCAGCTCATGCGGCGAGATGCTGCCGCGGCTGGCAAGGTAGCGCAACGTGACCGGCGCGGCTCGCGCAGCGGCAAAGCGAGGCAGGCCGGCGGCGATGATGCCGGCGGCAAAGGGAGCGCCGGCAAGCAGGGAACGGCGAGTGATTGGCATGGTCCGGTCTTTCTTGTTGGAGAGGTTGGCCTGTTGGAGAGGATGGCCTGTTGGAGAGATGGTGAGAGCTGGTCAGTCGATGGGATCGCTCCAGCGGCAGAGCCGCCGCTGCAGGCTGACCAGGGCCTGGTTGGCGATCAGGCCAAGCCCGGCGAGGATGACGATCGCCGCAAACATCAGCGGGATCTGGAAGTTGTACTGCGCGTTCATCACCTGGAAGCCGATGCCCTTGTTGGCGCCGATCATTTCGGAGGCGATCAGCAACAAGAGTGCCGTGGTCGCACTCAGCCTTAAGCCCACGAAGATCGACGGGACAGCCCCTGGAAGCACGACACGGCGAAACACGGTGAGCCGCGTGGCGCCATAGACCCGGGCCATCTCGAGCAGTTTCGGATCGACTTGCTTGACGCCGCTGATGGTGTTGAGCAGCAGCGGAAACAGCGTCGCCCAGAAGATGACGAAGACCTTTGATGCCTCCCCCAGCCCGAGCAGCAGGATGAACACCGGGTAGAGCGCCAGCGCCGAGGTCTGCCGGAAAACCTGCAGGATCGGATCAAGCGCGGTTTCGACGGCACGCACCTGGCCCATGAACAGGCCGAGCGGGATAGCGACCGCCACGGCCGCCGCGAAGGCGAGGCCGGCGCGCTGCAGGCTGATGGCGATGTCGCCAAGCAAGGTGCCGCCGGCCAGACCGTTCCACAATGCGGTGACGATCGTGTCGATCGGCGGCAGCACAGCGGCGTTGACCCATCCCGCGCTGCTCGAGACCTGCCAGATCGCGAGAAAGGCGATCAGGATGCCGTAACGGGACAGGAATCGTGCGACAGTCCGGTTGGCCAGGCGCGGGAAATCGGCGCCAACGCTGGTTCTGCCGTCATGTGCAGCGATCGTGACCGGCTGCTCGATGTGTTGCAAACTCATCGTCTTGCCCTTTGCTTAAAAGAATTTATTCGGCGGCCAGCACCTTCGAGCGGGCTGCGGTCCAGGGGTTTTCCGGCCGCCTGAGGCCGAGATTCTCGCGCAGCGTCCTGCCTTCATAGGCGGTGCGGAACAGGCCGCGGCGCTGCAGCTCGGGGATCACCAGGTCGACAAAGTCGTCGAGCGCGCCAGGCAGCCATGGCGGCAGGATATTGAAGCCGTCGGCAGCCTCGTTGCCGAACCATTCCTCCAGCTGATCGGCGACCTGCACCGCGCTGCCGATAACGGTGTAGTGGCCGCGGGCCGTTGCCACCCACTGGTAGAGCTGGCGGATGGTGAAGTTGTGCTCGTCGGCAATCTGGCGGATCAGCGCCTGGCGGCTCTTCATGCCTTCGGTTTCCTTGCTCGGCGGCAGCGGTCCGTCGAGCGGGTAACCGCTGATGTCGAGCGTTTGGCCCGCCAGCCCGTTGAGCAGGGCCACGCCGTCCTCGGGCAGGATCAGGTCGTTCAGCCGCTGGTACTTGGCGCGGGCTTCGTCTTCGGTGCGACCGACGAACGGTGCCACGCCCGGCATGATCAGCACCTGTCCGGGATCGCGGCCGGCCGCCTTCACGCGTGCTTTGATGTCGCGATAGAACTCTTGCGCCGAGGCCAGATTCTGATGGGCCGTGAAGATGACCTCAGCCGATTGGGCGGCGAGCTTGCGGCCGTCCTCCGACTGCCCGGCCTGCACCACCACCGGGTGCCCTTGCACCGGGCGCGGCACATTGAGCGGGCCTTTGACGCTGAAATGCTGGCCCTTGTGGTCGATGTCGTGAAGCTTGTCCTTGTCGTAGAAGCGGCCCGACTTCTTGTCGCGGATGAAGGCGTCGTCTTCCCAGCTGTCCCACAGCGCCTTGACCGTCTCGACATGCTCATGCGCGCGGGCATAGCGTTCGGCGTGGTTCGGCTGGACGTCGCGGTTGAAATTGCGCGCGGTGTCGTCGCCTGCCGAGGTCACGACGTTCCAGCCGGCCCGGCCATTCGACAGAAGATCGAGCGACGCGAACTTGCGGGCGAGCGTATAAGGCTCCTCATAGGTGGTGGAGGCGGTGGCGATGAAGCCCAGATGCGTGGTGAGCGGCGCCAATGCGGCGAACAGCGTCACCGGCTCGAACCCGGCGATCTTGGCATTGCCGCCTTCGCGGGCGCCGAGGCCAACGGTCAGATTGTCGGCGAGGAAATAGGCGTCGAACAGGCCGCGTTCGGCGGTCAGCGCGAGCTGCCTGTGGAACTCGAAATTCGTCGCGCCGTCGGCCGGCGCCTCAGGATGGCGCCAGGCTGCGATATGCTGTCCGCCACCGGGCAGGAAGGCACCAAGCTTGATCTGTCTGGACTTGCTGGGTCTGGTCATTGCGGGTTCCTTCTGTGCTGTGCGGAAAGGGAATCGGCTGACCGGCGTTCAGGCGGCAAGACCGACGCTGCGTGGCGTTCCGGCCACCCGGTATGCTTCGGCGACCGCTTGCCTGACGCGAGAATGGATGGCTTCGGAGACCAGCACGCCGTCGGCGAAGTCCTTGTCGGAGGCGTAGATCGCGGTCGGCAGGGTCAGTGCCTCGAAGAAACCGAACAGCGGCCGCAGCTGATGTTCGACAACCAGCGAATGACGATCGCCGCCGCCAGTTGCAGCGAGGATGACCGGTTTTCCCCTCAGGGACGACGGGTCGAGCAGGTCGAAGAAATGCTTGAAAAGCCCGGTGTAGCTGCCTTTGAAAGTCGGCGAGCCAACCACCAGGACATCGGCGCCCAGCAATCGCTCGACGATGCTCCTGGCCAGCGGATCCAGATCGCCGATGCGCCTTGCCAGCGGGAAGGATTGGCCGAGATCCTCGATGTCGAAAACGGTCGAGGCTGCACCGGTGCTGCTCGACACTTCCGCGACGATGTGGCTGATGAATGCCTTGGTCTTCGACGGACGGGTCAGGTTGCCCGACAGCCCCACCACCAGTTTCTTCGGCATTTCGGTCTCCTCGCAAAACGGCTTGTGTGTAGTAACTCTACTGAGTTTATAGAATTAAATGAGCGAGAAGATTTCAAAACGAGCCCGCCAAGCGGATTGAGTTTGCGGCACATCGCCGTTGATTGGTTCATTCGACGCGCAATGCGGACGCCGAGGTTTAGGGCAAGGGCGCCTTGACCGCATTCCGGCCACGCGTTGATGATCAAGCGCACCAAAGGCATCGCCCCGGGGGATTCGCATGAAAACAGCCGTTCTGACGTCTCTGCTCCTGGCCTGTTTGTTGGCATCGCCGGCGCAGGCGGGATGGAAGCCGATTGAGACGGTCGAGACCTACGCCGTTTCAGGACAGACCGGTCCCCAGCTCCATGCCTCGATGGGCGAGCGGGGGCCGATGATCGGCAAAGGCAAGGTCCGTGCCATGGCCTACACCAATTTCAAGCTGACCTGGGTCAGGGATTATCAGCGACAAGGCAATGCCTGCGTGCTGGTATCGGCGCGGCCGAAGCTCATCATAACCTACACCTTGCCCAAAACGTCCGGGCCGGTGCCGGCCGCCGTGCAGAAGAGCTGGGACGTTTTTGCCGCTGGCCTCGCCGCCCACGAAAAGGTGCATGGCGACATCATCGTCGACATGGTCCGCAAGATCGAGACGGCCACCATCGGCCTGTCCGTCCCCGACGATCCCGGCTGCAAAAAGATCAGGACCGAAATGACCCGGCGGCTTGCCGAACTCTCCCAGGCGCAGCGGCAGGCAAGCCGCGATTTCGACCGGGTAGAATTCGCCCCGCGCGGCAATCTGCAGCAGCTCATCGTGAATTTGCTGATGGGGCGGTAGGAGAGGATGGAGCGAAGCACCCCCCTCTGCCCTGCCGGGCATCTCCCCCTCAAGGGGGGAGATCGGCTGACCGCAACGCCGCACCTCGTCCTTCAACATCCGCGATTGAGGCCGGAGCGATGCGAAGGCGTAATCTCCCCCCTTGAGGGGGAGATGCCCGGCAGGGCAGAAGGGGGGTCGGCGGCGATGAGCCACTATCCTGTGCCGCCAATCAACCGCCGCAATGCGCGCAAGATGCGTAAAGTCATGACGGATGCCGAACTGAAACTCTGGAACGAGATCAGAGCGCATCGCCTCATGGGACTGGCGTTTCGGCGCCAAATGCCCATCGCTGGCTACATCGTCGATTTTGCTTGCCCGGGCAGAAAGCTGATCGTCGAACTAGATGGTTCCCAGCATGCCCAGGCCGAGGCCTCGGCGCCGGATGCCGCGAGAACGGCAAAGCTTGAAGCGCTGGGCTGGACCATCCTGCGCTTCTGGAACGACGACGTCATTCGTGACCTCGATAATGTCTGCCAGCACATAGTCATCGAGGCCGGCGCGGACAGGCGCTGACTCTCACTCCGCCACCGGCGTCCACATCACATCCTCGACCCGCAGCGCCCCAGTTGCCAGCATCACCAGCCGGTCGAAGCCGAGCGCGGCGCCGCTTGCCTGCGGCATGATATCAAGCGCCGCGAGGAAATCCTCGTCGATCGGATAGCGTTCACCATAAACGCGCTCCTTCTCGTCCATCTCGATGGTGAAGCGCCGGCGCTGCTCGGCGGCGTCGGTCAGCTCGCCGAACGCGTTGGCCAGCTCGACGCCGCAGCAATAGAGCTCGAAGCGCTCGGCGGTCCTCGCATCATCCGCGCTCGGCCGGGCGAGTGCCGCCTCCGAAATCGGATAGCCGTAAAGGATGGTGGCGCGCCCCTGCCCCAGCGTCGGCTCGATCTTTTCCACCATCACCCGGCTGAACAGATCGGCCCAATTGTCGTCGGACGCGGTGCGCAAGCCCGCCTGGACCAGAGCCGCGTGCAGCGCTTCGCGATCGGTGCTGCCGTCGGCGGCGACCGTGGCTAGCAGGTCGATGCCGGCATGGCGCGAAAAAGCCTCGGCGACGCTTAACCGTTCCGGCTCGGCGAACGGATCGGCCTCGCGGCCGCGAAAGGAGAAGCGTTTTGCGCCGGCGCGCTCGGCGGCCAGCGCGACAAGCCCGGCACAATCCTCCATCAGGCTCTCATAGGTCTCATCAACCCGGTACCATTCGAGCATGGTGAAGGACGGATGGTGTAGCGGGCCGCGCTCGCGGTTGCGATAGACGGCACTCAGGCTGAAGATGCGCTTCTCGCCGGCGGCGAGCAGCTTCTTGCAGGCGAATTCCGGCGATGTGTGCAAATAGAGCGGCTGGCGCTGCCCGTTCGGGCCGATCGCCTCGGTGGCGAAGGCCGACAGATGCGCCTCGTTGCCTGGCGAGACCTGCAGCGCCGCTGTCTCGACCTCGATGAAATCGCGATGGGCAAACCAGTCGCGCAGGGCCGCAGTGATGGCATTGCGCAGGAGCAGCCGCGGCCGGCGGTCGGTGTGGACATCGGACGTCCACCAGGGCGAGGCGGCGGTCATGACAGGCGGATTTGCATCGAGGACTGGCGATTGCAGCCAAGATGCGCTAGTCCGCACCGGACGGCTCCCGCAGCCGATTTGCGCCGGTCGGCGCTTCCAGGCCAGTCAACGCTCTTAGGAATAAAGCCCGTGAAGGTCATCGCCAGTTCCCTACGCAAAGGCAATGTCGTCGAAAAGGACGGCAAGCTCTATGTGATCCTCTTTGCCGAAAACATCCACCCGGGCAAGGGCACACCGGTGACCCAGCTCGACATGCGCCGCATCTCCGATGGGGTGAAAGTCTCGGAGCGCTACCGCACCACCGAGCAGGTCGAGCGCGCCTATGTCGAGGAGCGCGAGCACACCTTCCTCTACCGCGACGGGGAAGGCTTCCACTTCATGAACCCGGAAAGCTACGACCAGGTCGCGGTGTCGGAAAGCGTGGTTGGCGAGATGGCGCCCTATCTCACGGAAGGCATGGCGGTGCAGGTCTCGCAGTATAATGGCATCGCCATCTCGCTGGTGCTGCCGCAGCGCGCCACTTTCGAGGTGGTCGAGACCGAGCCGGTGACCAAGGGCCAGACGGCGTCCTCGTCTTACAAGCCGGCAACGCTCTCCAACGGCGTGCGCACGCTGGTGCCGCCGCATATCAGCGCCGGCACCCGCGTGGTGGTGATGACGGCGGATGGCGCGTATGTGGAGCGCGCCAAGGATTAGGGGCACTCAGCACCCCACATCGGCTTCAACAATTGAAGGATGGATCGTGCTCGACGCGCTCGGTCAGCGCCGTCGGCCTGGCGCCGTCCTGCTGCCAGATACGGAAATCCTCGCTCTAGCGGGGTGCCCGATCCGTCGCGCGGCCATAGCGCTTGCGAAATGCCCTCTCTTGAGCAATGCTCCACCCCTTAGCAGGGGCTTGAGGAATGACATTTAAGGCAGTCGCGCGGATCAACACGGTGGTGTCGATTGCAGGCTCACCGAATCCAGGCGATAAACCGGGATGGCCTTCAAGAAACTGCGGATTTGGCTGGGACTGAAAGACGATCCCGCAGCGATCCCGCGCCACGCGAAAATCGGACGCGAAACCTATGGTGTCCACGGCAGGACATTCCTCAATTGCACGGCGGAATCGCCAGTCGAGATAGGCGCATTTTGCTCTATCGGGCCCGGGACACTCTTTCTGTGCCAGACTGATCACCCAACGGATACGGCTTCAACTTTTCCTTTTCAGTCGCGGATTTTCCGGCAAAAAAAGAACCTGGAGTACCTTGTTTCGAAAGGCCCGATCCTCGTCGGCAATGACGTCTGGATCGGAGCCCGCGCGATCATCCTTTCAGGCGTGACCATCGGCGACGGAGCAGTTATTGCGGCCGGCAGCGTCGTGACCAGGGACGTTGCGCCATATACGCTTGTCGGCGGCAATCCAGCCAAGGTGATCAAGCGCCGGTTCTCCGACGAGACGATTGCTGCACTGCTTGAAATCCAGTGGTGGAAGTGGCCCATGGCGCGGCTCAAAAAGGAGCGCGCCGCCTTCGACCTGTCTGCAGAGGTTTTCACCAAGCACTATGCGGCCCGCCAAAATTCAAGGCGGGTGTAAACTTGACTGCGAAGGCTAGACGCTCCGCCAAAGCCCTGAGGTTGTGCGGGTGCTGCGTATGGTTTGGAGCGCTAGGTAGATTTCTGCAACAGCTGAGCTGATTTGCCTTCAAATGGAAGCCGGCTGGATGCGCGGCATTCAGCCCAGGATGAGACCCGCCACCAGAACCGTAAGGATAAGCGACACCGGAACAGCAAGCAGGCAGCACGCCTCTAAAGTGTTGATTTGCCAAGAGTTCATCGGGCGCTTTCCCATGTTGGTTTCCTATCTAAACGGGCAGACCGGCACGGCAGTTCCATGGAAAATGTCAGGGCGTCATTCGCGCCGCTATCGTGCTGATTGGCGCGAAGCCGCATTCCGAGTTATCCAGCGGGCACGCGCCAGATGCGTCGCCCAAGCCCGGAATGCCCTCTCTGGCTCCTGGTTTGGATCAATATGCAGAACGGTGTGGGCGACCTCACGCCAATCGGCTCCGTCCGCCGAAGCATCGAGCAACCGGATATAGGTAAGCATATGGTCCTCGTCATAGCCGGTCAGCACCGAAGACGTCGGCGCGACGTCTGCGAAATGAGGGTCTAGCAGCGGCTTTAACATTGCGATCTACCAGCAATAGCGCACCGTAACAGGCCATGGGGAAGCCTGCGCCCTTCAATTGGAGGACGCGGGCCGATCGAGGTTCGCTGCGTCGCCGCCCTCCGCACTCCGCGCCCTCTCGGGCGGCGAAGTTCAGGCCGCTCCCCGGTGATCAACGGCGCCTTGGTCGACCGACGCGGGCATCACGCCAGTTGCCTGCTACCCACGCGGCCTCCGCATCAGCATCATCCCGTAATGCACCGCCAACAAATCCAGCCCGACCTTGAGCAGCTTCGCCACAACATCCCGCGGCTCGGCGTTCTGTTCGGCCAGGCTCTTCACCGTTTCGCCATGGCAGCAGACTTTTTGCACCACGCCCGAAACCTCCCAATGCGAAAGCGCCCTGGTGGCGTCGGCATAGGCGCGGCCGGCGGACAGGATGCGGTCGGCAACGCCGCCGCCGATGCGCCCGCCATCGACGCGCTCGGTCAGCGCCGTCGGCTTGACGCCGTCCTGTGCCGAGACGCGAAAATCCTCGCGGTAGCGCATGCCCGCCTCGCGCTGCTGGCGCGACAGCGAGGTGATGCCGGTCAGCGGGTCGACATTGCGCACCCGCACAATGCCGCCGGTCGCGGTGTGGCCGTCGTTGGAAACCTCATAGACACGCCTCGCCTCCAGCGTGCCGACTGCGAGCCGTTTGCGGCCGAAGGCGTCGTCCTTCAGCGCGAAATCATGGCCGACCTCCTTGCGAATGCGCACCTGCTCGGCCTCGCCCTTGGCTAGTTTGGGCGGCTTGGGTTTGGCCTTCTGGGCGGTCTTCCTGCTCATCGGTGGCTCCTCGTTTCATTTGCTGTCTTCGCAGAACCTGGGTTCCTCTCCTCACTTCGTAGGGCGAGGAACTCAGATTGCCGTCCGTTCGGCGATCAGCTCACGCCGCATCCGCCAGAACCGTGCGGCGGTGGTCGCAGAAGCGCGCCGCGTGATAGGCGCAGTAGCTTTTCAGCGGCCGCGTGCGCAGGCCGCAGCACAGCATGTCCAGTCCCGGCCGGCTGCCGGGCGCGTCGTTCTCGGGGTCTTCCTCCAGCGTCAGGTCGATCGGCGCGCGGCAGCGGTTGAACAGGCAGTCGATGAAGCGCATGGCCGCGACATGCGGCTGGCGCCCTACGGCAGTGGGGTGCGGCGCCGGCACCTTGACGGCCTCGCTATCGGGCCCGTGGATCTCGTGCACGAACTGGCGCTGCGGCAACCAGACCGGCGGCGCCAGCCTGGCCGGCGTCATATGCCTCGCAGGCCCGCTCTGCTTAACCAGCTTTGCTTGCCCAGGTAGCTTTGCTTGCCCAGGCAGCTTTGCTTGCCCAGGCGATCCGGCCGGCTCTGCGGATTTGTCCGGCCTGACAAGCTTTGCCGGGTTTTTTCTAGGCCGGCCGCCGGACCTGCCCTGGGGATTGGCAAAGCCGATGGCGCGCAAGTCGGCGTTGCGGTGGACGACGCCGATGATCGCGTTGCGCGACGCCGGGCCGCCGCGCAGCGCGCTCAGCCGGTCGGCGATCCTGGCGGCGGACAATCCGTCCTTCAGCCAGCGGGCGATGCTTTGCAATTCTGTGTCGGTATAGGCGGGCATGGTGTTGATCCATCGAAAGGTTGCGTAGATGCCGAAGCTGCGTCCCTCTCCCGTTCACGGGGAGAAGAAAGGTCACCTCCGGCGGCCGAGCTTCGCCTCGGCCGCCTCGCGGGTGGCAGCGGAAACCGCCCTGCCCGTCTGCCGGTCGAAGACGATGACCGTGCCGTCCTCGGTGCGGATGCACGAAACGCCGGCATGGCTCGCGCCGAAATTCGTGGCCGGAGCCGTGAGGGAAACGGCTCCGGCCGTTCCGGTCGCCGCCGGTGACGGCAGGGCGACCGGATCCGAGGCACGAGCCTCGGGCTTCGTCCCGGCCGGGGAGGAGGACAGCCGGGACGGATGGGAAAGCGAGATGAGGCGACGTGGCTTGTGCATGGCCATACATAAGCATAACTCAAAAGATTATGCAAGCTATTCTTTCATGGACGAAACCGATTCTTATGTTTCAGATGGCGCCATGGCGAAAACCTCATTGTCGATCAAGGTCGGGGCGGCGATCCGCAAGGCGCGCAAGCAGCGCGGCTTGGTGATGCGCCACATTGCCGAGCACAACGACACCGACGTCGCCGCCGTCGGCAATTGGGAAACCGGCCGCAACCTGCCCAAGACCGAGAACCTCTTGAAGACCGCCGCCTTCCTGCGCGTCGACCCAGTGGCGCTCGGCAAGGGCGAGGTCGTCTTCCTCGACGACGCCGACAATGTCTCCGACGCAGAGATCGTCACCGACGCCGCTCCCCTGCCCGCCGGCCCGATGGACATCGAGCTTCTGGGCGCTGCGGTCGGCGGCGACGACGGCGACTTCACCTTCAACGGCGAGGTCGCCGGCTATGTCCAGCGCCCGCCCGGCATCGCCCATTTGCGCAAAGTGTTCGCGCTGCATGTGCTCTCCGACTCGATGGTGCCGCGCTACGAGCCCGGCGAGATGCTCTATTGCGGCGGCCGCGACGCCGTGCCCGGCGACCATGTGGTGATCGAGATGTTCCCCGAGGAGAACGAGCGCAACGGCAAGGCCTTCATCAAGAAGCTGGTCAAGCGCACCGCAGCCGAGCTGGTCGTCGAGCAGTACAATCCGCCGAAGACGCTGACCTTCAACCGCTACGCGATCAAGGCCGTCTTCCGCGTCATCCCGCTCAAGGAGCTGCTGGGGTATTAGGGCGGCGGGGCGCGCTCCCTTCTCCCCCTGTGGGAGAAGGTGGATCGGCGCGCCAGTGCCGAGCCGGATGAGGGGTGCTGGGCGGAATGAGGCATTGGCAATCCGTCCGCCCTCATCACTTCCCCGGAGCAAGGGCAGGCGTTGGCGATCCGTCCAACACCCCTCATCCGACCTCGCTTCGCGAGGCCACCTTCTCCCACAAGGGGAGAAGGGAGCGTCACTCCATCAAGCCCGCCTGGATCTCTCCAGCGGAACCTCGCGATCGCTGAGCATCCGCGCCTCGGCGCGGCGTCGCCCCTGCTCGTCGATGAACGCCGCCTGGATCATGACCGTGGCGCCCGGCAGCCCGTCAGCGCGGCAGGCCGAGCAGCGAAGCCGCCCCGAAAGGGACGCCAGCGGCGTCTGCCCGGTTATCCCGAAGCGCCTCAGCTCAGCCGGCTTCCACCATCTGCTGCGGCCGCAATCGATACACTCGACCGCAATCGAGACGACCTCGGCGATCGTCGCTTCCTTGCCCGGCAATGCCATCGCCCCTAGTGCCTCCGTTCCTGTTTTGTTCACAACATTATGGGTTTTTACCGAAGAGTCGAGTCGGTTCCACTCAAACCCAAGCAAAAGTTTAACTTGTGCCAATTTTTGAGTTATGCTTATATCACTCGTGCCGACGGATAATAGCGCCGCGGACGACACGGATGGGCAGCAGGTCCGGGCATCCGTCGCGACCGCCGCCAGTTGAGGAAACCAGGATGGACGCCCTCTCCGCTCAATTCGCCCGCGATTGCGGCTATACCGGCGACAGCCCGGCCATGCTGGCCGCCTTCACGGCCATCCGCCTCGACGGCATAGGCAAGGCTCGCCTAGGCCACGACCAGCGCAAGGCGGTGGTCGACCGGCTGAAGCACGGCGAGGCCTTGTTCCTGGCGGCGATCCGCCCGGCGCAGTCGGCCGAGGAGGCGCTCGAGGATGCCGCCCGTTTCATTGCCTGTTATCGCAACATGCCGCGCTGGCGCCAGGAAAGACGCGGCGCCGATCTCGCCCGCGCCAGGCAGCAGCGGCTCCTGGCGCGCTTCTTCCGCCGTTTTGGCCATCGCCTCTGGGCACAGCAGGCGGCGTAAGCTGGACCTCCCGGGGCCATCGGCCGCGAATGGCTGGACCGCTCTTGCCGTCGCCAAGCCCGCGCCGTATGTCATCGCCTCGATGAGTGAGATTGAGTTCCGTCGCGCGCAAGCGCCCGATCTGCCGGCGATTGTCGCATTGCTTGCCGACGATGAGCTCGGTGAGAGCCGGGAGGACCCGTCGACGCCGCTCGCGCCGTCCTACCTCGATGCCTTCAGGGCAATCGATGCCGATCCCAACCAGCTGCTGGCGGTGGCCATCGAAGCCGGGCAAGTCGTCGGAACGCTGCAGCTCAGCTTCATTCCAGGCATTTCGAGAAAAGGCGCCTGGCGCGGCCAGATCGAAGGCGTTCGCGTCGCCCGCCACCGGCGGTCCGGCGGCATCGGCAAGCTGATGATCGAATGGGCGATTGAAGCGTGCCGCTCGCGCAACTGCACCTTCGTTCAACTCACCACGGACAAGAGCCGACGGGAGGCGCACGCTTTCTACGAGCGCCTCGGCTTCACCGCCAGCCATCTCGGCTACAAGGTGGCGCTGTAGGGGCACCTTGAACATTCCAGAGTAGGCGCCGTCGGCGAAGCTGCCGATCTCCCCCCTTGCGGGGGAGATGCCCGGCAGGGCAGAGGGGGGTGCTGTCCCTCCGACCTGTCGACCAATTACAGCCACGCCCTCAGGCTGATTTCCGGTTGGGAACGGGTCAAATCGAGAGTCGGCGATCCTTCCCACCCCTCTGTCCTGCCGGACATCTCCCCCGCAGGGGGGGAGATTGGATGTCGCTTCGGCTTTCGCCAACCACCAACGCTGGAACGCAGGCAGACAAGCGGCAGCGCAAACCTGAAGCGATTGCCCTGCCTGTCATCCGCGCTGCTTGACAATCCGCCCGCTATGTTCTCTTTATGTTCCACAAAGCCACCTCAAGCGGGCGAACGGGCCGGATGGAAGCCAACATCCTCCACGCGGATCTCGACGCCTTCTATGCCTCGGTCGAGCAGTTGCTCGATCCGGCCCTGCGCGGCAAGCCGATCGCCGTCGGCGGCGGCGTCGTGCTGGCCGCGTCCTACGAGGCCAAGGCTTTCGGCGTGCGTGGCGGCATGCCGGGGCGGCGCGCGCGTGAGCTCTGCCCCGGGCTGATTTTCGTCGGCGGCCATTTCAAGGACTACCAGCGGCTGGGCGATGCGGCTATTCAAGTGCTCGGCGATTTCACGCCTGTGGTCGAGCGGATTTCCATCGACGAGGCCTTTGCCGACGTCACCGGCTGCACCCATCTGTTCGGCCCGCCGGCCGAGATCGCCGGCACGATCCGCCGCCGCGTGCGCG
Organism: Mesorhizobium sp. M6A.T.Cr.TU.014.01.1.1; assembly: GCF_004022765.1. NCBI lineage: Bacteria > Pseudomonadati > Pseudomonadota > Alphaproteobacteria > Hyphomicrobiales > Phyllobacteriaceae > Mesorhizobium > Mesorhizobium sp. M6A.T.Cr.TU.014.01.1.1. The sequence continues at coordinate 42,491 of NZ_RZPG01000009.1, read as the reverse complement.
CCGAGCTCGGCCTGCCGATCTCGGTCGGCGTGGCGCGCACCAAGCATCTGGCCAAGATCGCCTCGCAAGTGGCCAAGCCCGACGGGCTGGTGGTGGTCGATCCTCACCACGAGCTGGAGTTCCTGCACGATCTGCCGGTCGAGCTGATGTGGGGCGTCGGGCCGGTGACCAGGGAGCGGCTGGCCGGCATCGGCGTCAACACCATCGGCGAGCTGGCGAAAACCATCGGTGGGTCGCTGGAGCGCCTGCTCGGTCCGGCAGCAGGCGAAAAGCTCAATGCGCTGGCCTGGAACCGCGATCCGCGCAAGCTTGAGACGCAGCGCCGGGCGCGATCGGCCGGCGCGCAATCGGCGCTCGGCAGGAAGCCGGCCGAGGCAGAAATCTTCGTGCCCGCGTTGCTGCACCTGGCCGACAGGGTCGCCACCAGGCTGCGGGCAAAATCGCGGCCCGGCCGCACGGTGACGGTCCGCGTACGCTTTGCCGATCTGCGCTCGGTGACGCGCTCGATCACGCTCGACCAGCCGATTTTGGCAACCGCCATGCTGGCCGAGATCGCCGAGGCGCTGGTGCGCAAGGTGCTTGTCGATCATCCGCACGAAAAGACCATCTCGCTGCTGGCGATCGCCGTCTCGCATCTTGAGAAGCAATCGGCCCTGCAGCTGGAACTGCCACTCGGCCTCGACGACGACCGCCGCCGCCCCGGCACCAGAAGGGGTGCCGCGCGCTGGACCGCCGACCGCGCCATCGACAAAATCCGCGACCGCTTCGGCTGGGAAGCGGTCGGCTATGCCTCGGTCGCGCTCGGCCCGCAGCGGTCGGTTCCCGACGCGTTTCGCGAGCTGGCCGAAAAGGAATTGTGAGCCGGCTTGGCCGGGCGGTGCGATGCGCATTGCATCAGAAGCGATCGGGTTTCCTGCAAATGCGACATCCGAGGCGCTGGTCGTCAGACCAAAAGCGTTGCGCTGCCCCAGGCGATCAGGGCGATGCCGGCCACCCGGCCGACCCACTGGCCGGCAGGAAACACCTTTTCGACCAGCACCAGAATGGCGAGTGCGGCAACCCACACCAGGTTCATTACGCCACCCACGAACAACAACGCCATCAGCATCCAGCAGCATCCGACACAGAACGCCCCGTGCAGGGCGCCCAAACGCAGCGCGCCAAGTGCGTGGGGACGCCAGTGTCGGGAAAGGAACGCCGTCGGCGTCCGGCAATGCGACAGGCAGGCGTTCTTGAGCGGCGAGAGCTGATACAGGCCCGCGGCGATCAGGACGATGCCCGAAAGCCAGCGGCTCTGCGAACTCATCATCGCTGCTGAAACGAATGCCTCACGTTCGAGCAGCCAATGCAACGCGGCTGCCGCGACGGAGAACCCCAGCCAGACCAGGAGGTAGCCTGCCATGAATACGCCGGTGGGCGCGAGCTTGTCCTGGATCTGACCCTGTGCGAGCGCATGGCGATGCACGCGCGCATAGAGCAGGATAGTCGGCGCCGCACTCGGGGACATCATGGCGACCATCATGACCCACCACATCGCAATCATCAGCGTCCAGATCGCGGCCCCCCAGACCCGCGGTTCCGTCGCCATCGCCATCCCACTCATGTCCATGCCGGACATGTCCGAGGGCATATCGGAGATCACTTCGGCGGTTTGCTGGTGGGGGAAAAGCGCGAGCCTCGTCATCTCCCACGCATTCATGCCGAGCCCTGCACCGGCGACGATATAAAGCCAGGCCAGCAGGCACAGCGCCACCACTCCCGCAATCGTGATGACGCGGTCGCGCCTAAGCAGGCGTTCCAGTGGCGACGCGCCGTCCATGCGGGCGCGTCAGGCTCGCACCACCCCGTGATTGTTGAGATGCAGCCGCGCGAACTGGCCGTAACTGTCCTTCGTGCTCACCTGAACCGGTCCGCTGGTTGTGCTCGAGGCACTGCCGATCTCGGCGACCGCATATTCGAAGCCGTTCGGCAACACGATCTGAGCCCGCGAGTCCGCGCCCGTCACCTTGTTGCGGATCGGTTCGCCGACCGTATCGATATAGTCCTTGACGAAGATGCGGCCCCTGCGGCCGTCGATATCGAGTTCAAGATCGATCTTCGTGAAAACCGGCTCATTCATTTTTGTCACGGTTGAGGCGTAGACGGCGAACATCGTCGCGAACGGGTCGGTGTCCTGGCCGGTCATGATGCGCAGCAGCGCGTTACGCTGCCGGTCGGTTGCGCTCTCGTCGACGAAAGCGATGGCTTCGCCATTGCCTTCGTGGATGGCGCCAGGCCATTTGAAGATCGCAGCGATCCGGAGGCCGTCGAGAGCGGTCTCGCCATGATGGCCTTCATCGATCTGGATGCCCGCCACCGCATGGCAATGGCCCTTATCGGGCAGCGCATTGAATTGACAGTTGCAGCCATATTCGCAGGTGCAATTGACGAGTTCACGTCCCTTGATTTCCCAAGACGTCATGCTGTCCTCCCTCATCTCGAAATATTAGACCATCATCATACACCTGCGCCGGCCGCGCCGCCATCCTGTCGCGCTAAGAGTGATAGCGACAAGAGACGGCAGGCCAACGCGTTTTCTCGCCGAAACTGGGTGAACATCCGCCCTGGAGATGGCGCGGCCGGTATCGGAACGGCAGAAATCGGGTCGGAACGGGCCTTTCCGACCGCACCCGCGAAGGTCCGGAAATGACCCGGAAGCGGGCGTTCGGCTGCGATCCGAGCAGCAACGATTTTGGCAGGAAATCGGTCTCGAATGCTGCAATCATCATCATGTCCCGTCCAGGTTGTGGACACGTCCTTCTCAAAGGCGCACTCTTAGCGTGCGAAACGCGAGCTAGTGTTTCGTCCAATGCTTCACATGCTTGACTTGCGTCGGTGATTGTCTGACCTGTCCGGATACTTCCGGGTGGGCAGACCTCACATTGTGTCGCCTATCCGTGATCAGGCTACGGCCTAAGGCACGTTGCAGCCCGTTCCGGATCAACTGGGAGGTAAACAACATGCCTGATTTTCAGCGCAGAGAACTTCTCGTTCAAGGAAGCGCGGCTCTTGCCGCAATTGCTGCTGTCTATACCTCGCGTCGGGCTTACGCTTTTCCAAAACGGCCGAGCGAGGAAGTTATTCCGTGGCTGGATCAGCCGACCGAAAATCCCGATCCGGTAGGTATCCAGAAGCAGCTTGTCTGGGAGGATTTGGATAGCTGGATAACTCCAAACGACAAGTTCTTCAGCATCTCGCATTTCAATCGACCAACGATCGACGAGAAGACATGGTCCATGGAGATCGGAGGCCTGGTCAAGAAGCCCTTGAAATTGACGCTCGCCGACATCAGGGCACGACCGCGGCAGGAGGTCGTTTTCACCGTGGAATGCTCGGGCAATCACGGGTTTCCCTTTTTCACCGGCGGCATCGGCAATGCCCGCTGGGCAGGGACGCCGCTCGCCCCGATCCTCGAGGAAGCCGGCGTTCTGGAGAAGGGCATCGAGGTCGTCTTTTTCGGTACTGACACAGGCGAGGTCGCGATACGCGACGTCAAGATGCAGCAGAACTTCGCTCGCAGCATGTCACTCGCCGACGCGATGAACCCCGACAATCTCCTCTGCTATGAAATGAACGGAGCCGCCTTGCCGGCGCCCAACGGCTTCCCGGTGCGGCTCATCGCTCCAGGCTGGTACGGGATCGCCAACGTCAAGTGGCTGAAGCGCATCGAGGTCCGCGATACGCGGTTCATGAGCCTTCTGATGGCCCGTGACTATGTCACCATCCGGGAGGAAGACCACAACGGCGAGACCGTATGGGTCGAGACTTCGGTCGGGCGAGCGCTGATAAAGTCCGCGCCTGCGAAGGTCACCCGGAAAGACTCAGATTACTCCATCATTGGAGCAGCCTGGGGGGCGCCGATCGACCGGGTGGAAGTGCAAATCGATCAAGGGCCTTGGGCACCAGCGACCATCGACCATAGTGAGGAGGCCGAGCACGCCTGGAAGATCTGGTCCCTGGCTTGGGCAAATCCCGCCCCTGGAGAACACACGGTGACCTCGCGCGCGGTCAGCACCACGGGACAAATTCAACCGGCAATGGACGATCCCTTGATTGCCAAGAAACACACATATTGGGAAAGCAATGGCCAGGTGACGCGCCGCGTGCGTGTCGACTAATACCTTGCCGTCATGTGGCAATTGCGTTTGGATCTGCCTGATCCGAAAGCTTGCGGAGAGGGCTGGCGCGCCCCTTCGCAAGCTCGATCAAAAGGGCTGTGGTATGGCGGGCACACCGCCGGGCGACTTTGACCACGGCTTCGATTCCCTTCTTCTTCGACACCAATTACGACGCGTTTCTGCTGCCGAGCTGCAGCGGCGAAAACCGGCGGCCAAATATCCGCCGCCGGCGAATACGTTGCCGGACGCCTGCCCGAAATCTGTGCGCACACCACCACGCCCTGAGACTGCGCGGGGCGCGGTGGCTGGCGAGGGAGTATTGAAGCCGATGCTCTACGTCGCCCCCTTGCCGGCCCACTTGATCGGATATCGCCATCGCGTTCGCCAGTCTCCAAGGCTGGATTAAAAAACGCTGCCGGTGGAGCTGCCAATCTCCCTCCTTGTTGGGGGAGATGTCCGGCAGGACAGAGAGGGGCGCCGTCCCGCAGCCTTCGCAACAAAAAATTCCGATTTTCGAACTGACCGAAAAGGAACCGGAATCGTGAGCCGGCTTGGCCGGGCGGTGCAATGCCGAAGCCCACATTGCGCCAGAAGCGGACCTGCCAGCGACGCCGGGAAGGTCAAGTCACGGCCCCAAAAGAGGCGCTGGCGAAGGAGCCATCCCTGCATTGGTCGACAAGGTGAGCGCTGTAGAAGGCGACGATCCGGGTGCGGGCGCGAAGCCTGCTACCCGGGCTTGTGACAAAGTCGATCGAGCACGTCGCGAAGCGCAGTCGCGGCTTCCTCTCGCTCCCCAGCAGACATCAACTCGGGTTCAGCCTCTAGTCTGAGATGCGGCAGCTCGGTTCGAACGGCGCTGCCGGCGGCGACCAGATTGGCCTTCAGATCGAGGACGCGATAGGTGGCGACGGGATAGGCGATGCCCCTGACCTGAACGTGTCCTAGTTCCACGCAGTCGATCGTGTCCTTCACCTGCGCAAACGTCTCATAGGAAATGAGCACGGCACCCGGTGGCGCCTCCTGCTCGAGGCGTGAGGCGAGATTCACGGCGCCGCCGATGATCGTGTAGTCCATCCGGTCTTCGCTGCCAAAGTTGCCGACGGTGCAGTAGTCGGTATGGATGCCGATGCGGCAGCGCAGCGGCGTTTCGATGCCGATGTCACGCCAGATTTCGGCAAGGTCGGTCATCCGCTTCTGCATGGCGAGGGCCATCTCGACGCAGGCGAGCGCGTCCTCCTTGACACCGCGAGTCTCCGGATCGCCGAAAAACATCAAGATCGCGTCACCGACATACTTATCGATTGTCGCGCCGTGATCCGAAGCAATTTTCGACATTTCCGTCAGATAGTGGTTGAGGAGCTGGGTGAGGTCCTCCGACTCCATCTTGTCGGTGGTCTCGGTAAAGCCGGCGATATCCGAGAAGCATATTGTCAGCTTCTTCCGCTGGCTGGCGATCCTGACATCCTGACGGCCGGTGAATATCGAGTTGTACACTTGCGGCGCCAGATACTTGGCCAGCTTGGCTGAGAGCGCCTCGAGCGCTGCGGATTTCTCGGCGAGGTTCTCCTCGCGTTTTTTCAGCTCCGTGATGTCCGAGTAGACGGCGACCGTGCCGCCGCCCGTGATGCGCCGCTCGCCTATCATGATCCATCGTCCATCGGCGCGCCGCTGCACCCAGGGCTCGCCAGGGTTGCGGTGCCGGGAGAGCCGCTCGGCGACCCATTCCTCGAACCGCCCCTCGGCATCCTTGATGTAGCCGCGCTCGGCGGATCGGCGGATGATCTGCTCGAACGTCGTGCCGGGCGCCAGTTCGATCGCAAGGTCGCTGTAGAGCAGCTCGCGATAGCGGCTGTTGCTGAGGACAAGCCGGTCCTCCCCGTCGTAGAGAGCGAACCCTTCGGAGATGCTCTCGATGGCATCGACGAGCCGCTGGCGCGCCTCGGCGACCTCGCGCAGGTTCTTTTCCTCGATCTCGACCGCGGTGTCCCGGAACAGCCTGAGCGCGTCGGCCATGCGCCCGATTTCGTCGCGGCCGGCGGCAGGCAGCGGCGCACGAAGATTGCCGCCGGCGATCGCGAGCATGCCCTGGCTCACGCTTCCCAGACGGGCAAGGAGGCTGCGGTCGACATAGAGCCAGACAATCAGAACCGAGCTCAGGAGGCTGAGAAAGGCGGAGCCGAGGACAACTCCGGTGCCGTAGCGCTGGACGAGCGCGGCCTCGAGACCGGACGCTGTGATCTCGCTGTCTGCCGCTGAGACAAGGCGATCGACGGCAGCGGTGAGACTGCGCGACAGCCTGCTATTCTCGGCCAGAAGCTTTTCGCCATCGGCCAGGACAGCAAACTCGTCCTCCCGCGCCTTCGGGATGCTGTTCTCACCATCGACAAGCGCCTTCAACTCGTCCACCCGCTGCCGGAAGCGGACCCGCAGCCTCTCGTCGATCTCGGTTGAAATCGTGTCGAGAACGGCGAGCGACCGGCGCAGCGGGAACAGGATCAACGTCAGATCGCCCGGTGTCGGCGCGTCTGCCGTCTTGACCAGCGCGTCATTGACAGCCGAGATCTCCTGATGCGCCTTCTGCTGCGGGAGGTAGGCCGCAATCGCCTGGACCACGTCGGCCGCCGTCGCCGCGCCTGGATCCGCGGCGCGCGACGTGTCGGCCGTGACCGCCTGCCATTGCGGGAGCTTGGAGTTCAGAACAAGGATGCCGGGCGCCACAAGACGCTGACCTGCATTTGTGGTGGCGGACAAGCGGCGCAACAGGTCCTCCTTGCGCGCGACCACGCTGAGGCGGGCGGCGACAAGATCGTCGAGAGCGTCGAGATTGCGCCTGAGACCAAGCACTGCCGCCTCGATCTCGGCCACGGCCGCGACGTCGAGCGCCGCACCTTTGAGCGCAGCAAGCAGCTCCTCGAGGCGCGTCATCTCTGCCCCGATCGCAGCCGAGACCTCGTTGTGCCGAGCCTCGCTGGTCGAGGTAAGTATGGCGGGCGCAGTGGCGGCGACCCGCTCGGCCTGGCGCGACAGCTGGAGGGACGCCAGCGCCGACGGCACCCGATCCCTGGTGATGCTGTCGACGACCTCTCCCACCTGGAGGAAGGCGTAAAGAGCGGCCGCCGTGGCGAACACCGCGAAGGTGCTGATACCGAAAAAGGCCAGCAACAGGCGGCCACGTATGCCGAGGCGTTCAACCATCACAGCGACGCATTGATCTGAACGATCGCTCTAACTTGCCCTGCATCAGATGCCTCGACCAGCGCGCCGGCGATTGGCGGATTCTTATTCTGCCGGCACGTACGCTCCACTCCGCCAGACGTACCAAACCCAGCTCTGGGTCGTAAGATCGCCCTTGTCGTCAAAGTCGATACGGCCCAACACAGTCTCGAATTGATTGTTCCGCAGCGACGCAACCACGGCCTGGGGCTCCAGCGAGCCCGCCTTCTCGACCGCCCGCGCCCATACCTGGACGGCGCCATAGCTCAGCAGGGTATAGCCTTCGGGCTCGAAGTTCTCGGAGCGGAACTGCTCGACGACTAGCGCCGCTTCTGGATTTCGACGCGGGTCGGGGACAAAGGTGAAGAGCGTGCCCTCGGCCGCGGGGCCGGCGATGAGGCCGAACTCCTCGGTCGACATGGCATCGCCCGAGACGAGTTGAAGTGCGTATCCGCGATCATGTGCCGCGCGGAGCATGAGGGCGGCTGCGTCATAACGGCCGCCGAGGTACAACACCGCAATATCTGTTGCCTCGAGAGCAGCGATTTCAGACGAATAGTCGGTCTTCCCGGGGTCGTAGGCTTCATAGATCGCTTCGGTCACGCCCCGCTGGTTCAACTGCTTTCTTGTCTCATCGGCAAGACCCTTCCCATAGGTCGTACGGTCGTGAAGTATTGCGATCTTCTTGTCGGCCCAATGATCGGCCAGGTAGTTGCCGGCCACGGTGCCCTGCGCGTCGTCGCGGCCAATGACTCGAAACACATTGGCACGGCCCTGCTCGGTCAGCATCGGGTTGGTGGACGACGGCGAAATCTGCAAGATCCCCGCAGCCTCATAGACCTTCGATGCCGGGATCGACGACTCGGAGCACATGTGCCCGACGACGAACACGACGCCGTCAGCCACCAGCTTTTGGGCGGCCGCCATAGCTTGCTCGGGATCGCAGAAGTCGTCGACTGTGATGAGCCGCACCTGCTGCCCGAGTACGCCGCCCGCTTCATTGACTTCGGCCACGGCCATTTCGGCACCGCGCTCCATCTGCCCGCCGACCCAGGCGAGCTGCCCCGTGACCGGGCCCGCCGCCCCGATCAGGACCTCGGCCCCCGCGGGGAGGCTGAACGCGGCTGCAAGCGCGACGATAGCTACGGTGATGATGCGGTGGATGGATGCACCCCCAAACCGCCGCTTACGCCAATCCGGTCGGCGCGACAGCCCTTTCCGCAGGCGCAGCGTCCTTGGGAGCCGCGATCCCGCCAGCGGCAGACGCAAGAGGCAGCCGCGTATACGGAGGCGCTCAAATATCGCGCCGATGCTTGATCCGAACGATCGTGCTAACCCGGTCTGCATCATTTGTTTCAGCGTGCGCCGGACCCTTACTCGACCGGCACGTACTCTCCACTCCGCCAGACGTACCATACCCAGCTTTGGGTCGTGAGATCGCCCTTGTCGTCAAAGTCGATACGGCCCAACACCGTGTCGAATTGATTGTTGTGCAGCGACGCAATCACGGCCTTCGGCTCCAGCGAGCCTGCCTTCTCGACCGCCTGCGCCCAGGTCTGGGCGGCGCCGTAGCTGTGCAGCGTCCAGGAATCGGGTTCGAAGTTCTCGGCGCGGAACCGCTCAACGACATCAGCCGCTTCCGGATTTCGACGCGGGTCGGGGACAAAGGTGAAGAGCGTGCCCTCGGCGGCAGGGCCGGCAATGAGCGCAAACGCCTCGGTCGCCGTATCGTCACCCGAGATCACCTGAACCGGGTAGCCCCGGTCGCGCGCCGCGCGGACCATGAGCGCGGCCTCGGTATGGTACCCGCCCACATAGAGCACCGCGATATCCGCCGCCTGCAGCGCGACGATCTCAGCGGAGTAGTCGTCTTTCCCGGGAACGTAGGCCTGGTAGATCGCTTCGGTCACGCCCCGCCTGTTCAATTGCTTCCGGGTCTCGTCGGCGAGGCCTTTCCCGTAGGTCGTGTTGTCGTGGAGGATCGCGATCTTCCTGTCGCCCCATTGATCAGCCAGGAAGTCGCCGGCCTCGAGGCCCTGCGCATCGTCGCGACTACAGACGCGGAAGACGGTGGCGCGGCCGTGCTCGGTCAGCACCGGGTTGGTCGAGGATGGCGATATCTGCACAACGCGCGCCGCCTCGTAGACCTTCGAGGCCGGGATCGAGGCTCCGGAGCAGTAGTGCCCGACCACAAATACCACGCCGTCGGCGACCAGCTTCTGGGCTGCCGCTACCGCCTGCTCGGGATCGCAGAAGTCGTCGACCGTGATGAGCCGCAACTGCTGGCCGAGCACCCCACCCGTCGCATTGATGTCGGCCACGGCCGCCTCGGCGCCGCGTTTCAATTGTGTGCCGGTCCACTCGAGCTTTCCCGTCATCGGGCCGGCGACACCGATCAACACCTCCGCCCCCGCAGGGCAGATGAACAACGCCGCGAGTGCGGCGACAGCAATGGTGACCGCGTGGTGCATGACTGCACCCCCAAACTTTAGCTTACGCTAATCCAGCCGGCGCCGACAGTCCTTTCCGCAAGCGCGGATACCTCGGCTGGTTCTGCGGCGCATCCGGCTCTTTTCTGAACGAGCGACCAGGGACCAGGATCGCCATGTGGCCTTCTGCGGTACGAAATTCCTGATGACTGGCTGAAGCGCTGGATTGCTGAGCTCTCAACAAAATCGGTGACTGAGCGGTAGTTCCGGCCTCTCGCGACGAGCCGAATTGCCCCGTTTGCAGACCTTCCGGCTTGACCTATGGAGGTCGCCAACGGGTCACAAGCAGAACAGCAGCCCCCTACGGCTCGTCCCTCTCATCGCGCAAATTAGACACAACGCGGCGGTTCTGCGACCTGCAGGCGGTGTCGGGGCAGTCGCGGACGAGCCTGTCCTTACCGTAGCCCTTGGCCCACATACGGTTGCGGTCTATGCCGCCGGCGGCGAGGTAGTCCATCACCGCATCGGCGCGCTGCTGCGACAGCGCCGTTTCACTTGCGCCGGGATCGTCGGCGAAACCCTGCAGCTTGAGCAGCCAGCGCGGATGCTTTGCTAACCAGGCGATCTGGGTGTCGAGGGTGGCCTTGGCGACAGAATCGAGCGCGGCCGAACCTTGCGTGAAATAGGTGCGGCGGCCGACATTGAGGATAAAATCCTCCTCGCTGCCCGGCTGCACGTTCTGGAAGCCGGCAACCTCGGTGTTGGTGATGTCGGGCGTGGAAGGGGCCAGCGTGTTGCTGGTCGAGCAGGATGCGGCCAGCACCAGCAGGCCGGCGGCGAGCAGCCGGCGCGTGTTTTCAATCATGCGGTTCATGAGGCGCCAATCATTCGACAGTGGTGGAAGCGGGCGCCTGGTCGGCGATGTGCGGCAGGACCTGCACCGCGGTGCCGATCGGGCAGCGCTGGTAAAGGTCGATGATGTCTTCCGGGAACATGCGGATGCAGCCGCTGGAAGCGTCGGTGCCGATGCTCCATGGCTCCAGCGTGCCATGCAGGCGGTAGCCGGTGTCGGCGCCGTTGCGGTGCAGATAGAGCGCGCGCGGCCCGAGCGGATTGTTGGACGCGCCGCCTGCGACCATGTGCGGTAGGTCCGGCTTGCGCTTACGCATTTCGGGGGGTGGGACCCATTGCGGCCACAGCGCGCGGCGGTCGATCGTCGCGCGGCCGTACCATTTGAAGCCGTCCTTGCCGACGCCGACGCCGTAGCGGATGGCGGTCTTGTTTTCCATGATGACGTAGAGGAAATGGTGGCGGGTATCGACCACGACGGTGCCGACCGGCTCGCTGCTGAAATACTTGACGATCTGGCGATGCCATCTCTTGTCGATCTTGGCGAAGTTGGTCTTGCGATAGACAAAATTGTTGTCGTTGGCGGTACCGGCGAAAAAGGATTTTGCCGCCGCGGCTTGAGCAATATTGCTGGTTGCACCCACCGCGACCAGCGCCAGGCCGCCGAGCACGACACCCCTGCGTGATAAAACCACCGGCAATATCCCCCCATGCCAAAAGCCTGGCGGACCATAGTTGAGAATTACTTCGCCTCAAAGTGGAAAATGCTGCGTTGCTTCAGTCTGCCGTGCCGGAAGCGGAACGTCCGCTTTCGGGATGATGGGGCTGGAAAAGCCGACCTTTTCATCCAGGGTGGTGCCGACCGCATTGCGCCAGAAGCAGCGGGATGGGTCGGACGCGCGTCAGTGGCCCTGCGGCAGGAGAGCTGGGGCGTCGCGCGAGCCATAGTCTCAAGAGGCGTGATCTGTGGTATCATAGGCCGGTAAGACCGGAGGCGCCGGTCCTGCCTGCCTCTGGCCTGCGGCTTGCGAGTCGTGAATCTTTACTGAGGCTCAACATGGAGCGGAAGCTCGCTGCCATCCTTGCCATCGATGTTGTCGGGTACTCGGCGCTCATGGAGGCGGATGAAGCGGGCACCTTCGACCGGCTGAAACGTGGCCGCAAAGAGCTGTTCGAGCCGGAAATCGCGACGCGACACGGGCGAATCTTCAAGCTGATGGGAGACGGCCTGCTGGCGGAGTTCGGCAGCGTGGTGGATGCGGTCGAATGCGCGGTCACGCTTCAGCGCGGCATGGCGGAGCGTAACGCGAGCGTCGCCGAAGACCAGCGCTTCGAAGTCCGGATCGGAATCAACCTTGGAGAAGTGATCGTCGAAGGGGACGATCGCTATGGCGAGGGCGTGAACGTGGCGTCGCGTCTCCAACAACTCGCCGAGCCCGGTGGCATCTGCGTTTCGGAGAAGGTGTCCAAGGAGGTCAGGCAGAAGCTGGCGTTTGCGTTCGAGCCCATGGGCGAGCAGCGGGTGAAGAATATAGCCGAGCCGATATACTGCTATCGCGTGAACCTGCACGTTCCGAGAGCCGCTCCGGTCGGCCGACTGGCATCGCTCGAATTGCCCGACAAGCCCTCGATCGCGGTCTTGCCTTTCACCAACATGAGCAACGATCCGGAGCAGGAAACCTTTGTCGACGGCTTGACCGAAGACCTGATCACCGACCTGTCTCGCTCAGCCGGCCTCTTCGTCATCGCGCGCAACTCAACCTTTGCTTACAAGGGGCGGTCGGTCGATGTGCGTTTGACCGCGCGTGATCTTGGGGTGCGCTATGTGGTTGAAGGCAGCGCCCGGCGCGCCGCGGCGCGCGTGCGCATCAATGCGCAGCTGATCGACGCGATCGGCGGCGATCATATCTGGGCCGAGCGCTACGACAGCAGCCTCGAGGACATCTTTGCAGTGCAGGACGAGGTCACGGCCAAGATCGTCGAAGCCCTTGTCGGCCGATTGGCCGGACAGCCGGCGCGTAAACGGCCGACGAGTCTCGAAGCCTATGATCTTTGCGTGCGAGCCCGCGGCGTCAGTTTTCAGACCGGGTTAGGCGCGCGGGAAGCGCGCATGCTCCTGGAAAAGGCGATCGGACTCGATCCCGACTATGCCGAGGCACATAGCTTGCTGGCCCTCAATCTTTGGCTCGGCTGGCTGTTCTGGAACGAGCCGAAGCAAATCAACCAGCCTCGCGCGCTGGCGGAAGCGCAGCGGGCTGTGGCGCTCGACCCTAACGATGCGGGAAACCGCTGGGGGCTGGGCATCATACTTGGTCACGAACGGCGCTTCCCGGAATCGGATGCCGAGTTCGAGGCGACCTTCAAGCTCGATCCCAATCATGCCGATGCCTGGGCGATGCGCTCGGATCTCATCACCTTAAGGGGCGACGCGGTCAAGGGCATCGAATTCGTGACGCGGGCGTTGCGGCTCAATCCGCACCCTCCAGGGTGGTACTATTGGATGGCGGGCCAAGCCTATTATGCGCTCGGCGACTATCAATCTGCGGTCGATGCCTTACGCAAGCCGGAAACCTACCGCACCACGTCGCGGCGCATCCTAGCGGCAGCCCTCGCGCAGCTCGGGCGCCTTGACGAAGCCCGTCAAGAGGCGGAATTCTTCCTGCTGAGCGATCCCTATTTCAGCATCAGGCACTGGGCAACATCGCAGCCATTCGACGACGAAGAAGTGCTCCAGCGCTTCGTCGAAGGTTACCGCAAGGCTGGCCTTCCCGACTAAGGAGCGCATCGCTTTGGATCGCCGACTTGCTCTCGTCAGGACATACGCTCGTCTTTTGGCTGTGAGGGCAATGCCCGTGGGTTCCATCGATCAATGTCCGTTGATGGCGCGCGAGTACGACGTTGGTGATGGATCCTGCAATGTCCGCTTTCGAAAAGCCGGAAAAGCAGTTTTTGTGACCGACTTGGGGCGCAGAGCTGCCGTTCAGAATCTGAAATGTGAACATCGCCTTCGAGTCATGGCCTGCCGTTGGGCGGCCGCGAAGGAAAGAGTAGTGAAAGGTTCAGACGTTGTGATGAGGCGACCCGTCACAGGGTCGCCGTTGAGTTCCGCCCTGCACTCTTATGCAACTTTTCGAGCACAGACCGAGAACATCTGGCCGTTTTTCGGGTCCACCCGACCCTGAAGTCGCGCTGCCGAGCGTCCCGCATACGCGGACCTGGCCGCCAACCTCGGCCTGTCGGGGTGGCATCACCGTTGCCTTCGCGTGGACAACGTCGACGAGGCGTTGCCGAGTTGAAACGCCGTATCGTGACATTTGTGCATGTGTTCCGGCGATCAGCAGCCGCATCGCGTTCTTCTCCGATCCTTGGGGCCATCTTCGAACGGATGCAGCCGACAATTGGTCAATCTCAAAAGGGTCCTTTCCGCCTATCACACGGAGGGTAGACGCCCAAACAGTTCGGAGGCGCGAACAAATTTCGGCGTATGGACCCTTCTGGAACCAAGAAAAACTATCGTTTGAATCAATTGAAGCTGACATTGTTTTTCGATCGGTCGAATCCTTATTCTTGATCGTCGGACGGCTGTCGATCATGGCGCAGCCTTCCCCGGGAGGTCAGGATGAGGCATGATTTCGAGACGCACCGCCGTCAGGCGATGAGCATTTTCCGCGCCTGGGGCATGCCTGCGGAGAAGGCGGAGAAATCGGCGGACGTGCTGGCCTGGGCCGATCTCCATGGCCTCGAAAGCCACGGCATCGCGCTGTTGGTCGAATACAACGAACGACGGCAGACACGGCCGATCAACTTTCAGTCGAAGCCCGCAATCGTGCAGGAGACGGCGGTCAGCGCCCTGCTCGACGGGGACGGCGGCCTCGGCCACGATCCCGCCATACGGGCGATGGAAACCGCGATCGCCAAGGCAAGGGCAGCCGGCGTCGGCGTGGTGTCGGTCCGCAATTCCGGTCATTTCGGCGCGCTGGGCTACTTCACCACCAAGGCCACCGATCACGATCTGATTGGCATCGCCGCCACCAGCGTATTCGGCATTCGGGTTCCGCCGACCGGCGGCGCGGCGGCGCGCTTCGGCACCGACCCGTGGTCCTTCGCCGCCCCCGCCGAGCCCGGCCGGCCCTTCGTGCTCGACATGGCCACGACGACCGTGGCGTCCGGCAAGGTCCGGAACAAGATCGTCGAAGGCCAACTCATGCCGTCGGGCTGGGGCATGGACGGGAAGGGCGTGCCGACGCTCGACCCGAAAGCGGTGATGGAGGGAGGCTTCCTGTCGCCGCTGGGCGGCGCGGCGGAGAGCGCCGGCTACAAGGGTTACGGGCTGGCTGCGATGGTCAATATCCTCGCCTCGTGCCTGTCCGGCTCCACACTGATCACCGATCCCAACCATTCGAAACAGCCATGGGGCCTCGATGTCGGTCACTTCTTCATGGCCATCAACCCCACCTTGTTCCGTCCGATTGCAGACTTCCGCGCCGACGTTGCCCGCTTCTGCGACGATCTGCGCGCAACACCCCCCGTGGACCCGCTAAAACCTGTCCAGGTGGCCGGCGACCCGGAGCGCAAGGTCCGCGCCGAGCGTGAGAAGACAGGCATTCCCATCGGGCCCGGCCTGCATCGCCGTCTTCATCGGATAGCCCAGGAATCCGGCGCTGACTGGGTACTTGCGCCTGCTTCTGTCGACAGTTTACAGTTGACTGGCGACAGTAAACCGAGGGCGAAGGCGTGACATTTGCAGCAAGACCGATCGAACGATCTGAAAGCCTGAGCGCTCGCGTCTACAGCGAAATAGAACGAATGATCCTCACGGGGGACATACTGCCCGGCAGCAGGATCAACGAGGCGGTGCTTGCCGGGCAGATGGCCGTGAGCCGAGCGCCGGTGCGCGAGGCGACGCGGGCACTTGTCGAGGCGGGCCTTCTCATCTCTATTCCGGCGCGCGGCGTCTTCGTGCGCGAAATGTCCCACCGCGAGATTGCCGAAAACTACGACGTGCGCTCGTTGCTCACCGGGCTGATGTGCGCGCGGGCAGCGGAACGGCGTACCGAAGCCGAAGCGGCAAAGCTCAAGCGGCTGATAACCGACATGGATACGGCGATCGCCGCCGGCAGGATCGTGCGCTACTACGAGATCAACCTTGCGTTCCACGAACTGATCGGCCGTATCGCCGATCATTCCTGTGCGCGCCGCGTCTACAACGACCTGATCCGGGAAACTCATGTCCTGCGGCGCTCGCTATCATCGCCGGAGCAGACCAATCTGGAGCATCACAGCATCGCCGAGGCGATCGAGCGCGGCGACGTCGAGCTCGCTCGGCAGCGTGGGCTCGAGCACGTCCTCAACGGCAAGGCACGCTGGAAGGCATCCATCGAAAATGCGGTGGCCGCCGTGGCCGCCATATGACCCATTTGTCCCAAGGAGATCTCACTTGAAAATTGCAAACATCACCGCCAGCCTGCATCGCCACGAGATCGATTTGCCTGGTATCGGCGAATCCATCGAATCTCGCATGTTCGTCTTTGTCGAGGTCGAGACCGACACGGGCCTCAAGGGGCTCGGCTGCACCGGCCAGTTCCTGCCCTGGTCGACCATGCCCTGCATCGAGGATCATATCTTTCCGTTGATCAAGGGCATGGATGTCTTCCACACCGAGGCTATCCATTCCAAAATATGGAAGCAGCTCAACAACCGCGCCTATACCGGTGTCATTTCCAACGCTCTCTCGGCGATCGACATCGCGCTGTGGGACCTCCAGGGCAAGATTGTCGGCAAGTCGGTCTCGGAGCTGCTGGGCGGCTATTCCCGCGAGGCCTACACATATGCGACGTTTGGCTACCCGTTCTTCGACGAGCAGCAGATCGCCGACTACGCCAAGAAGTTTCTGGCCGACGGGCACACCATGCTGAAGATGGTCGTCGGCGGCGAACCGACGCGTACCTGGAAGGACGACGTGCGTCGCGTCTATGCCGCACGCGAGGCAATCGGCCCCGACGTCGACCTCATGATCGACGCCAACTGCTACTTCAACCCGCATGACGCCTTCATGCTGGCGAAGGCTGTGGAAGACGCGAACCTAAAATGGTTCGAGGAACCGATCCAGCAGAACGACGCGCGTGCGCTTGCCGACCTGCGCAGTCGCGTCAAGATTCCAATCGCCGCCGGCCAAATGGAAGGCAACCGCTGGCGCTTCCGCGAACTCGTCGTCCACCACGCGGTGGACGTGCTGCAGCCGAACGTCCTCTACAATGGCGGCTACACCGAGGCGCTCAAAGTGGCGCACCTCGCCCAGGCCTTCAATCTGCCGATGGCCAATGGCGGCGGCTGGCCGATCTTCAACATGCACATTCTGGCGGGCGTGATGAATGGCGGGCCGGTCGAATTCCACTACGGCATGTGGATGACCGGAAAACATTTCTTCAACGGCACGCCCGACCCCGTGAACGGCAAGATGACAATCCCGGACGCGCCGGGCCTTGGCTTCACGCCGAATTACGAAGCGCTGAAGGATGGCCGGGTCAAGGATCCCAAAGGTAGCCAGTTCACCGGTCGTGATGCGCACGGCTACCTGCTGCGTGAAACCATCGAAAAGAAGAACGCCTGACAATCGCAGCCCCGGGACCGCCAAAAATGGTTCGATCGGTTCCGGTGCTGTTCCAAGTTCTAACTGGGAGGAAATGACTATGACCTACGGACTCTCGAACTTCGTCAACCATGGCCGCGTCGTCGGCCTCGGTTTGCTCACAGCTGCGGCCATCGCGGTCAGCGCCGCGGCAGCGGAGTACCCGGACAAGAACATCAAAATGATAATCCCGTTCGGCGCCGGCGGCGGCAGCGATACGCTCGCCCGCACCATCGCCGGCGTGATCGAGGAGATGAAGCTGATCCCTGTGAAGATCCTGCCTGAGAACCGTACAGGCGGCTCGGGCGCGGTCGGCTACAGTGCAGTCGCCAAGGAAAAGGGTGATCCCTATCATCTGGCGACCGTCAGCGTCAGCTTTTTCACAACGCCACTGCTGGGTGGCTCGCCGGTGAGCTACAAGGACTTCACTCCACTCGCTGCGATCGCGCAGTCGCCATACATCATGGTTGTTCCTACCTCTAGCGAATACCAGAAGCTTGACGACCTGAAGAAGACGCCGCGCTTCACCACCGGTACGACGGGCGTCGTCTCCGACGCGGCACTGCTGGCCAAGATGACGTCCAACGCGCTCGGCATCCAGATTGACTCCGTGCCGTTCGACGGTGAGGGCGAGGTGATGGCGGCGCTGCTTGGCGGACATGTAAACGTCGGCTTTCTCAACCCATCCGAGGCGATGGCGCAGATGAAGGCCGGCAAGCTGCGGCCACTCGCGATCACATCGGCCGAGCGTTCGCCGGCCTTCCCCGACATCCCGACCTTCAAGGAACTCGGCTACGGCGACATTTTGCACACCCAGCTTCGCGGACTGGTCATGCCCGCGGACGTTCCGCCGGAAGTCGTAACCTACTGGGAGGGCATCCTGCAAAAGGTTGCGACCAGCGAGCAGTGGAAGAAGCAGTATATCGACCGCTTCCACGACATCCCGGACTATGTTGACGCGGAAGGCTTCAAGCAAGTGCTCGAGCGCACCAACGCGCGCTACGAGACGATGATGAAGCAACTCGGCATCATCAAATAGTGACGTTGCTGGGAGCCACCCGAAATGGTGGCTCCCATCCGTCGCGAGGAGGAAAGCGATGAGCGTTCAACGGCTCGACCTACTGGTCGCCGCACTGCTGATAATCTTCGGTCTTTGGCTGATCTACACAGGCATCGGTTATGGCCTGATGCAGGGCACCACGCCCGGGGCCGGTCTCTTCCCCATCATCATCGGCTCGTCGATCGCACTGCTCAGCGCAATAAATCTATTCCGGGCGCTTGGCGGGGTTGAGAAGCTTGGCCCGGGCATATCGGGCCGCGAGGCGGCAAAAGCCGGGGTCGTGATCGCGGCGCTGCTCATCGCCGTCTGGCTGACCCCGTATCTCGGCATGATGATCGCCACCATGCTGGCTATGGCGGCGATCGGCCTGGCTCTGCGGACCGAACCGGGCCCGGTTTTCTTTGTAAAGCTTGCGGCGGTGTCGGTGATCACGCCGATCATCCTTCTGCTGCTGTTCGAAAATCTCCTGGGCGTGCCGACCCCCAGGGGACTGCTCGGCTTCTAATCGGCCACCCAAGAGAGGTACCGCGATGGAAACACTTGCGCTGTTGTGGGACGGAATTCTCGCCGCCACCGATCCGGCAATCTTCGCCTGCACCATACTGGGCGCTGTGGTCGGCTTGCTGATCGGTGCGCTCCCTGGCCTCGGACCGACCGCCGGCGTTGCGATCATGCTGCCGGTGGCGGCAGGCTTTGGCGGCGTCGCGGCAATCGCGTGCCTCGGTGGTGTCTACTATGGCTCGATGTTCGGCGGCGCCATCACGTCGATCCTGCTCGGCATTCCCGGCGACGCACCTTCCGTGATGACGGTCATCGATGGCTATCCGATGGCCCAGAAAGGCGAGGCCGGGCGGGCGCTGGGGACGAGCGTCTTCGCCTCCTTCGTCGGCGGCCTTCTCGGCATAGCCGGGCTGGTGGCTCTTTCGGTTCCGGTATCTCGCTATGCACTCGCCTTTGGCCCGACCGAGATGACGGCGATGATGTGTTTTGCGCTTTCGCTGCTCAGCGTGTTGGGCGGCCGCAACGCCTTCAAGGGTTTCGTCGCGTTGGCGCTGGGCTTGTGGCTGGGCATGGTGGGACTCGATCCCATTTCCGCCTTGCCGCGCTATACCGGCGGGTCGATGAACCTGTTCGATGGGCTCGACTTCTCCATCGTCGCTGTCGGCCTGTTCGGGCTTACCGCGATCTTCACCTCCCTGGAGGCGAATGTGGACAAGCCGGTTGCCAAATACACTTTCGCCTCGCTGTTGCCGAGGATGAGCGATGCCGTTCAGACACGCTGGCAACTGCTGCAAGGGTCGGTGCTCGGCTTCTTCGTGGGCGTCCTCCCCGGCGTCGGTGCCTCGGCAGCGACCATGCTCTCTTACGCACTCGCCAAGCGCCTGTCGCCGACGCCCGAAAAATATGGCACCGGCATCGTCGAGGGCGTGGCAGCGCCGGAGGCGGCCAACAATTCAGCGTCCTACGGCGCGATGATTCCGCTGTTCACGCTTGGCATCCCGGGCTCGGCGACCACGGCGGTGATGATGGGCGGGTTGATCATGATCGGCCTGCAGCCGGGCCCGCTGCTGTTCACCGAGAATCCGCAGTTTGTCTGGTCGGTGTTTGGCTCTTTCGCCATCGGCAACCTTGCACTTGTGTTCTTGACGCTGTTGCTGACTCCGCTGCTGGCGGCGGCGCTTTTCGTTCCGACAGCCTATCTCTATCCAATCGTCATTGCGATCGTCGTTTACGGTGTCTTCGCCATCGACAATTCGACGTTCAATGTGATGCTGACCATCCTGGCAGGCGGTGCCGGGATCATCCTTGCCAGGCTCGATTATCCAGCCGTACCGCTGATCCTCGGCCTGGTGTTGGGACCGCTGCTGGAGCGCAACATCCGCCGCACGCTGATCCAATCACAGGGCGACTTGCTCGTCTTCGTTGAACGGCCCATTGCGCTGGGGCTGTTCATCGCCACGGTCCTCGTGCTCTCGATCCCACTTTTCCTCAAGCTGACCGGGCGCAAGAAGATCGCCGCGGACGAGGCTGAGGTCTGACAGGACTGCGGTATATGACATTTCAATATTGCATCGTTGGCGGCGGCATCGTCGGGCTTGCCACCGCCTCCGATATCCTGGCTCGCGATCCGGCGGCTCGCATCCTGGTCATCGAAAAGGAGGCCGGTTTCGGCGAGCACCAGACCGGCCACAACAGCGGCGTCATCCATGCCGGCATCTACTACGCCCCCGGCTCCTTGAAGGCGAAGCTCTGCCGCGAGGGGGCGAAGGCGACGAAAGCCTTCGCGCGAGACAACAACATTCCGTTCGAGGTGTGCGGCAAGCTGCTTGTCGGCACCAGCCCGGTCGAGATGGAGCGCATGGAAGCGCTGAAGCATCGCGCTTTGGAGAATGGCATTGGCTTCGAGGAGGTCAGCGCGGCACGTCTGCATGAGATCGAGCCAAACATCGCTGGCCTGGGCGCGTTGCTCGTGCCGTCGACCGGCATTATCAACTATAAGCTGATTTGCGACGCTCTGGCCGAGGGTCTCAAGGCGAATGGCGCCAAGCTGATGACCGGCACCCGCGTCAAAGGCATCTCTGAAGACGACACTGGCGTGGTGGTGACCACCGATCGTGGCGAAACGATCCGCGCCGAGCAGCTTGTTGCCTGCGCCGGGCTGCAGTCGGATCGGCTTGCGAGGCTTGCCGGGCTCAATCCCACCCACCAGATCGTGCCGTTCCGTGGCGAATATTACACATTGCCCGACGCGAAATCGACGATCGTCAAGCACTTGATCTATCCGATCCCTGATCCGGATCTGCCGTTCCTCGGCATCCACCTGACGCGCATGATTGACGGACGGGTGACAGTCGGGCCCAACGCCGTGCTGGGCTTCCATCGCGAAGGCTACAAGAAGGGCAGCATCGACCTGGGCGATGTCACCCAGATGCTCACCTTCGGCGGCTTCTGGAAAATGGCCCGCAAGAACCTCACGTCAGGGATCGACGAGTTCCGCAACTCGATTTTCCGCCGCGGCTACCTGGAGCAGTGCCGTAAATACTGCCCTTCGCTCGAACTCCCGGACCTTGGCCAACCAGGCGCCGGCATCCGTGCGCAGGCGGTTCTGGCCGATGGCACGCTGGTGCACGATTTCCTCTTCCTCGACAGCCCGCGCCAGTTGCATGTCTGCAACGCGCCGTCGCCCGCGGCGACGTCCGCCATGCCCATCGCGAAGATGATCGTCGATCGGATCGAGGAGCGGTCACAATGATCCGGGCCCGATACAATCATTGCCCCACGCGTATCCCGCGGCAGGCGCTCGGCATGCATCGTCACAGCCTTGCGCGTGGGTCCTTTCGAGCCAACCGTTCCAGTAGGTAGTCGACTTCGGATCGACCGGCCGGCGTCAGCGACGAGCGCGGGCTGCGCTGCACGTCCGATGTTATGGCGCCGCGCCGCATCAGCACGTATTTGCGCACCGCGAGGCCAATCCCCTGTTGCTGCTCGAAACGGATCAACGGCAGGTGGGCATCGAAAAGGTCGTGCGCTGCGTCGCGCTGGCCTTCGCGGTGCAGCCGATCGAGTTCGACCAGCATGTCCGGAAAGGCATAGCCCGTCATCGCGCCATCCGAACCGCGTTCCGGCTCGAAGTCGAGGAACAGTCCGCCATTGGCCGTCAGGATCGAGAATTTCCGCAGGTCGCCCGCGGCTTGGAGCTTGCGGATCACCGAGATTTTCTCAAGTCCCGGCCAGTCCTCTGCCTTCAGCATGACGCAGGACGGATGTTCCTTCATTATGCGCGAGATCATCGGCACCGACAGGACCACCGATAGCGTCAGCGGATAATCCTGCAGGGCCCAGGGTACGTCCGGACCGATTGCTTCCACGCAGTGATGGAAATAGGCGGCGATCTGCTCGTCGCTGCGCAGGTGCGAGGCCGGAGCCAGCATCACGCCGGCTGCGCCGGCATCCGTCACCTCGCGCGCCAGCCTGCGCATGGCGGCAAAGCTCGGATTGGACACTCCAACCACGACAGGCACACGCGAGCGCGCGATCACGCGCCTTGCGATTGTCAGCGATTCCTCGGGCTCCAGTTTCTGGGCTTCGCCCAGAATGCCGAGGATTGTCATGCCGGCGGCGCCGGCATCCTGGTAGAACTCCGTCAGCCGGTCGACGGAGTCGTAGTCGACCGACATGTCCGCATTGAACGGCGTCGCCGCGATCGGGTAGACGCCTTTGGCATCGACGCCGAAGGTCATGTCTTCTTCGCGAAAGCGGCATAGCGCGCCTTCGTCTCCTCGTTCATCGGATAAAGACCGGGCAGCGGCACGCCGCGGTCGACCTCGGTCATGATCCACGCTTCCATCGTCTCCTGCTCCGGCGCTTCGGCCAGCACCTGCTCGAGAAATGCCGCGGGGATCAACACCGCGCCGTCATCGTCCACCACCACGATATCGTCGGGAAAGATCGCCACGCCGCCGCATGCGATCGGCTCCTGCCAGCCGACGAAGGTTAGACCGGCCACTGAAGGCGGCGCGGAAATGCCGTTGCACCATACGTTGAGGCCGGTACCGAGCACGCCCGCGGCGTCGCGCATCGCGCCGTCGGTGATCAATGCGGCGACATTGCGTTTGGCCATGCGCGCGCAGAGGATATCACCGAAAATACCGGCGTCGAGCACGCCCATTGCGTCAGCCACCGCCACGCAACCTTCGGGCATCGCCTCGATCGCCGCACGGGTCGAAATAGGCGAGGCCCAGCTTGCCGGGGTGGCGAGGTCTTCACGCGCCGGCACGAAGCGCAAAGTGAAGGCCGGCCCCACCACGCGCGGCTGGCCTGGACGGATAGGCTTGGTTCCACGCATCCAAACGTTGCGCAGGCCCTTCTTCAGGAGGACCGTGGTGAGGGTCGCGGTGGAGACGCCCTGCAGGGTCTCTACGACTTTCGGGTCGAGGGTCATCGGGGTCTCCTTAGATGCTGGGGATCAAGCCGCCGTCGATGCGAATGACGGAGCCGGTGATATAGGATGCGCGCGGGCTTGCCAGGAAGGTGACCGCGTCACCATATTCCTGCGGCCGGCCATAGCGCCCGACCGGAATGGACGCGGTGCTTTGAGCGGCTACTTCCTCGACCGGGCGCCCCTCGCGCTTGGCTTTCTGTTCGTCGAGAAAGGTGATGCGTCCCGTGGCGATGCGCCCGGGCAGCACGATGTTGGCGGTGATGCCGTCGCGGCCGACTTCGGCGGCCAGCGTCTTGGACCACCCGACCAATGCCATTCTGAGCGCGTTCGACATGCCGAGATTAGGGATCGGCGCGACCACGCCGGAGGACGTCGAGGTGATGATGCGGCCCCATTTGCGCTGGCGCATGCCGGGCAGCACCGCGTCGGAAACGGCGATCACCGAGCGCACCATGCTGTCGAAGAATTTCGACCAGTCCTGCGAAGACTGGCCGGCTGCCGGCGTCGGCGGCGGGCCGCCCGTATTGTTCACCAGAATGTCGACCGAGCCGAAGGCCTTCTCGATCGAGGCCAGGCGTCCCTCGATCGACGACAGGTCGCCGATATCCCAGCCCATTGTCAGCGCCTCGTTGCCGGCGCCCTTGATGGCCGAGGTGGTGTTTTCCGCAGCCGCTTCATCGATGTCGGCGACGGCCACACGCACCCCTTCATCGGCCAGCGACCGCGCGATCGCCCCGCCCAATCCGCCGCCGGCTCCAAAGACGAGCGCGACCTTACCCTTCAGTTCGAGATCCACAGAAAACCCTCCAATTCAAGGCGGATTATCATCAACGGTGCACAGAAGAAAACATGGCTTGCCGTATAATTTGATGATAGTTTTTCTATCGATGGAATCACGCTTTCTCGAAACCTTCCTGCTCGTGGCCGAACTTGGCTCGCTGGCCGAGGCGGCCCGCCGCCTGGCAATCACGCCGGCCGCCGTGGCCCAACGCATGCAGGCGCTGGAGGACGAATTCGGCAAACGGCTGCTGGTACGCGCGGGCCGCGTGGTGCAGCCCACCGATGCCGGCCATGCGATTCTGGAACAAAGTCGTAGAATCCTCGGCGACATCCGCCACCTGAAAACGCTTGCACAGACCGATTCGCCATCAGGTGAGATGAGGCTCGGCGCCGTGTCGACCGCGCTGACCGGCATCCTTGCGCCCGCCCTGCGGCACCTTGTCGACACGGTTCCTTCGGTCGAGGTCTTCGTTCTCCCCGGCACTTCCACTGATCTCTATCAGGCGCTCGGCGACGGAAGCATCGACGCGGCCATATTGGTGCGACCGCCCTTTCCGATCCCAAAATCGCTGCATTGGAGCGTGCTTCGGACCGAGCCTATGATCCTGCTTGCGCCGAGCGCCCTCGCCACTGGCGATCCGGAACAGTTGCTCGCAACGCTGCCTTTCATCCGGTATGACCGCAACAACTGGGGTGGCCGGCTGGCCGACGAGTGGCTGCGCCGCCAGAAGCTTCGGCCCCGGGAGTGGCTGGAGTTGGATTCGTTGGAAGCCATAGCCGTGATGGTCAGCAACGGTCTCGGTGTTTCCGTTCTGCCCGACTGGGCGCCGCCATGGCCGGAGGGGCTGTCGGTCGCGCGCCTGCCGCTGCCCGGCCCGCCGCTGGTGCGCGAGATCGGCATGTTGTGGCCGCGCAGCGCGCCTTCAGGACGGCTGGTGCGCGTCCTTCTAGACGCCTTCGAGGCAGTCTCGTCAGGCGGGAAGAGGGCCGACGATGCTTGATCAGCCTGGCTGCGACCATGACTCCGGCCGCGCTGGCGTGGCCAAGGAGGATCCTAGGGTGCGACACCAATGAGCGAACTGAAACCACCGCCGGACGCGAATGCGGCCGCTTTGGCGCGGGTCAACCTCAAGCTGCTGCAAACTTTTATGCTGGTCGCCGAAAACCGCAGCTTCAAGGAGGCCGCCGACCGGGCACGTCGTTCGCAGTCCGCCATCAGCATGCAGATAAAGCAGCTCGAGGACCAACTCGGCGCCAGGCTGTTCAACCGCACCACGCGCGACGTCAAGCTCACGCCTGAAGGAAGCAAATTGTTTGCCAGCACGCAGCGCGGCCTGCAAGAGGTCGGCATCGGCTTGCGCAACGTCCAGGAGGCACTGGCCATCCGGCGCGGCCAGGTCGCGCTGGCCTGCGCGCCCACCATCGCCTCGACCCATCTGCCGCGCATACTCGCCGAGTTCGAACGCGACTATCCGGGAATCAAGATGCTTTTGTCGGAACTTAAGTCCGCCGACCTTTACCGGGTGATACAGGCCGAGGCCGTCGATTTCGGCATAGGCCCGATCTGCGGCGATCCGGACCTCGATTTCGAGCCGCTGCTCGACGATCCGCTGCACGCGCTGATCCCCACGCGGATGTGTCCGCACAATCGTCGCACCATCACGCTGGCGGAACTGTCCAACCTGCCCTTGCTACACTACCACACCACCACGCTGATGGGTGCGATGTTCGAGCGCGAGGCTTCCGCCCGCGGCATCGCGCTGAACGTGCGGCACCGCTGCATCCAGGCGGAGACACTCGTCGCGATGGCCGAGGCCGGCATCGGTGCGGCAATCCTCACCCAGTCGATCGTCCGTTTCGCGGAGCCGAACCAGTCGCGCGTCTACCAGATCGTCGAGCCCGAGCTCATTCACCGCTACGGCATCGTGCGCAAGCGCGGCAAGGAACTTTCGCCGGCCGCCGAACGGCTCGCGCAATTGATCCGGATGTCGCTGCGCCAGGCCTGAAGGCCGGCGCCATCAAGGCGACTTCGGATTTTCGGAATAATCGATAGGATTTTTGAATTTTTTCTGAAGTTCGGCTTCCGCTAGACAGTGGCTTCCCGGCACGGAACGTCGGGAAAGGAGGGAAGTCGTGCTTCAGGATGTTTATGTCCAACAGGACAACAATGTCGTCGAGACCAGGAGCAAGATCGCTCGTATCCAAGCGCACAAGCTCGCCAACATTCCGATCACGCCGCCGCCCTATCGCGACAAGCCGAACAAGGAAGGCGCACTGCTTCTCCAGGTCGAGACCAACGACGGCCTCATCGGTTGGGCGACCAGCGGCTACACCCACCACGTCGCCATCGACCTGATCAACAAATACATCGCGCCGACGATCATCGGAGAGAGCCCGATGCGCACCGAACGCATTCCCCTGCTGTTCGATCGCGCCAGCTTCGAGCGGCCGCTCGGCAGGACGCTGATCTCGGCGCTGGCGATGATCGACATCGCGCTATGGGACATCAAGGGCAAGATGCTCGGCCAGCCGGTGCATCACCTGCTGGGCGGCGCGCGCGACAAGGTGCCGGTCTATGTCACGCATGGCGCGGCCTATGATAACGCCCCCGTTTATTCGCCGGAGGAACTCGCCGCGGAGGCGGCCCACCTCGTCAAACTCGGCAACAACCATCTCAAGAACACTGTCGGCCGCCAGCCCATTCCCGATCCCAAGGATGACTACATCCGCATGAAGGCGATGCGCGAGGCTGTCGGCCCGAATGTCAAGCTCGCGATGGACGGCAATCTGCGCATGAATCTGGCCCAGGCAGCGGAACTGTGCAAGCGATGCGAGGAACTCGACATCAGCTTCGTCGAGGAGCCGCTCTACTACAACGACCCGAGGCTGCTGCGCGAGCTGCGTTCGAAAACGACCATCCCGGTCGCTGCCGCAGAGAATGAGAAGTTCTCCGCGCGCGACCTGATCCTGGCCGACGCGGTCGACTACATTCAGCCCAACGTCAACAATGACGGCGGCTACTCGGCAGCCATCCGCACCGCCGCCCTTGCCAAGATGTTCCACATCCCGCTCTCGCACGGCAACGGCAATGGTCCGCACAACATCGCGTTGCATGCCGGGATTTCGAACGGCGGACTGGTCGAATACCATTTCCACAAGTGGATGGCCTACAACGCAATCTTCAAGAGCGTCCCACAACCCGAGGATGGCTATCTGCGTGTGTCGCAGGAGCCGGGGCTGGGGCTTGAGCCGAAGGATGGCCTGATCAAGGAGTTCGCGGTGCAAATGTAGCGCGGCCAGGCGTCGGCTTAGTAAGGTAGATTGGCCCAACGCGGCCGGCGAGCGAAGTTTGCTGCCTGTCCCGCCATCTGCCCTTCCCTGTCAATTACCATGGAATGGGAATCCCAGCCTTTCGCGCAAAACGGGCTCTGACTCATATGTGGGAACGTATAGGACCCCGCCCGATTGCAACAGGTTAGCTGAATCCGGTTGATGGTCACAACTGCTGACGTATATCCGGCTTCTTGATGCGGCTAGATGTTCAGCGCCGTGAGCCTCGATGGGTTTTTGCCCGCATCCATCTCAACGGCCCAGACATCGACATCGCCGAAGCCGTGCCGGGTCCAGACAAGGTTCGGACGCAGCGGGGCGAGGAACGTCTCAATTTGGGCCGTAAGCTGACAGACAGGTTTGGAGGCTCGACTTAGTCGGAAGCGGACCTTCAGGCACTCTGCGTGCATCGACGCGATCTGACCCATTCCGGTCATTCCCAGAGCATTTCGGCGTCTCCAAGCGGACACTCAGCCAAGCCGGCGCTGATGACCTAAGCAGACATCTTGTCGAGAGAGCTTTCCGTTCAGAACTCTCGTGGATGGAAGGACCGGCGCGTTGCGTATGCCGAGTAACCCCGCCATCCGCTAGCTATAGCTAAAGCACGCTCGCGTCCGAAGCAGGACTAGAATAGGGTGAAAGGTAAAGCCGCTACGACCGACCAGGGAAGGTGCACGGCACGTATGGACCGACGGCTTACGGCAATACTTGCTGCCGACGTGGTTGGCTACAGCCGCCTCATGGGCGAGGACGAGGTAGGCACGCTCGAGGGACTCAAGAGCTGCCGTCGCGAACTGATCAACCCCGAGATCAAGAAGCACCACGGCCGCATGATCAAGCTCATGGGCGACGGCGCGCTCGTCGAGTTCGCCAGCGTCGTCGATGCCGTCCAGTGTGCTGCTGTAATCCAGCGCCGGATGGCCGACCGCAACAAGGGCACCGCCGAAGCCCGGCAAATCCGGTTTCGCATTGGTGTCAATCTCGGTGATATCATCGTTGAGGGTGACGATATCTACGGCGACGGGGTAAACATCGCAGCCCGTCTGCAGGCGATCGCAGAGCCCGGCGGAATTTGCATCTCCGGGACGGCGTTCGATCACGCGGTGCACAAAGTGGATGTCGGCTTTGCGGATATCGGAGGGCAGCGCCTCAAGAATATCGCCGATCCGGTTCGCGCCTATCGGGTTCTGCTCGATCCCGGAGACGCGGGGAAGATCTTAGCGGCGCCACGCCGGCCAGGTTCGCGCATCATGGTTTTGGCAGGAGTAGCAGCGCTGCTCATCGTCTTGCTTGCAGGCATTTTTGCATGGCAATGGCAAAAGCCCTCCGCGCTCGAAAAGCCATCCATTGCAGTACTGCCGTTTACGAACCTGAGCGGCGATCCTGGCCAGGACTATTTTGCCGACGGCATCACCGAAGATTTGATCACCGACCTTGCGAAGCTTTCCGGGCTCGATGTGATCGCCCGTAACTCCGTCTTTGCCTACAAAGGAAAACCCCTCGTTTTGGCAGATGTTGGGCGTGACCTTGGCGTGCAATTTGTCGTTGACGGCAGCGTGAGGCGGACCGGCGATCAAATCCGCCTCAACGCGCAGCTCATCGATATCGCCACTGGCAACAATCTATGGGCTAATCGGTTCGATCGCGGCATCGCGGACGTGTTTGCAGTCCAGGACGAGATGGGCCGGGAAATCGCCAAGGCGCTCGGCGTCCAAGCTTCGGCAGCCGAGAGCGAGCGAATGGCACGCCCGCCGACTTCCAATCTTGAAGCCTACGATAACTACCTGCGCGCTGAGCAGGCGGCTCGCTCCGGTGGAGGCTCAGGTCTGAGGAAAGCACTTGCGCTCTATGAAAAGGCGGAGGAAATCGACACCGCTTTCGCTGAAGCCTTCGCGGCCGACGCACGCACGAGTGTCTATGTTTGGCGGGCTGGCTTCGATGACATCACCCAGAGCGCGCTTGCGAGAAAGAGAGCTTATGAAAAGGCAGGCAAGGCATTGGAACTCGATCCGGACCTTTCATCGCCCTATGCCCTTCTAGGCATCATGCAGGTCATCGATCGCCATTACGACGAAGCGATCGCCTCGGCGAAGCGGGCCGTTGCAATCGGCCCGGGAGACGCTGGGTCTCATATAGCCCTCGGATACGTGCAGTTGTTCGCTGGCAATCACGCTGAGGCGGCCAATGCCGTCGAGACGGCATTGAAGCTCGATCCCAATCTGCCCCCCATGGACCGGGAAATCGCTGGTCTCGTCTTTCTCCTTCATGGCGACACCGCGAAGGCCATCGAGACTCTCGAGCGTACCCGCGACGATGCCCCGGCGGATGGTGGTTTTCGGATTCTGCTCGCAGCGGCATACGCTCGCGCCGGCCGTTTGCAGGATGCAAAAGCGGCGATCGCCGAGGGCCTCCGCGTGACTTCGACGTCCGAATCCCCTGCTAGGCGGCGCTCCTTAGCTGCATGGCGACATTTTTATGCCAATTTGCGCAACGCTGAGGATTTAGCTCTGATCCTCGACGCCATGCGCCAAGCAGGCTTGCCCGAGTGGCCTTTCAACTTCACCGCCGACGAACAGAACCGGTTGAACGGCGCAGAGATCGCTTCTCTCGTCCTGGGCCATACACTGCAGGGTCAGCTCGAGCCCGATCGTCAACCTGCCATCATGCAGGTCGCACAGGATGGCACAGCGGGCTTCCGCACGATGACGCGAATGCTCACGCTAAGAGTCTACGTCGATCATGACGTCTTATGTGAGCAGAGCGAGAATTCGTTTGGACGCCCCGAGTGTGGTCCCGTTTACAAACGCAGCGATGTTCCCGGTGAGGAATATTCCTACGTCAATTCAGGTAAGGTGTTTCACTTCGTGACGGTGAATTGAGCTCGTGACTTTCAAGGGCTATTGATCGAGTCCCAATCCGGCTGATCAACCGCCAACTTCGCTTCGACGACCGGCCAATTAACATCGGCTGTCGGGATTTGATCGGTAGCATTGTCGGCGAAGGCGTCCGCGTTGCCTTGGTCATAGATCAAGTAGAGCTTTTCATCGATGATCTTGAATGCTTCCGGATCTATGTTGACCGTAACCGATCCGGAGCCCGCGACCTCGCCGGCACAGTAGCCACCGTACTGAGGAGCGTATTTGGCCGGCTCGCTCATGAACATTTCTTGGTGTTCCTTGCTGGCAAAATGCCACGGTGTACCAAGCCATTCATATGAGAACTCGTCTGAGCCCTTCACAGCCTTTCCTTCGGTGAAGTAGGCGACTGTGTCGTAGCCCATGAGCGCCACGCCGCCGAAATACCCGGTGTTCACCGAGTCGTCGGCGAAGGCAGATCCCGCGCCAGCAACCGCGGCAAGCGCAAATGCGGCCGCCGACACTGAATAGCGAACCAGTTTCGATGTGATCGCTGTGCTCATCTGCATTCTCCATTCAATCGTGGATGGCTTCGCATTTCGCTGCATTCGCTTCGCCGAGGACCTTCGTCTGACAGGTGGCCCCGTGGCGTTTGAAGAGTTTTATCATCTCCGCATTGCCCTTCCAGAACGCGCGGGTGATCGGCCAGTAGCCATGACCCTCAGGGTGTTTCACATCCGCGCCCTGCCCAATGAGAAATTCTGCGAGTTCGAGGTGGTTTTCCTCACCCGCGACGGTCAACGGCGTGACCCCTGACTTGTTGGCCGAGTCTTCAAGCACCGCCCCCTTCTCGAGCAAAAGCTTGGCAATCGGAAGGCTGCCCGAAAAAGCTGCCGCGTGGAGCGGCGTGAAGCCGCCCGAATTGCGCGCCATGACGTCGGCGCCCTTGCTCAGCAGGAATTCCGCAATGGGAAGCTGATCGTCGAGAGCAGCAGCGATGAGGAGCGTTGCCTGGTCGCGTGCCCGGCTGTCGACGTCGGCACCGCCTGCCAAGGCTTGCTCCACAGCACTCTTGTCGCCGGCAGCGATGGAGTCGAACAACGGCTCACCTGCGACTACTCTTGTAGCCGCCAAGACCAGCATAGTAAGTGCCAGCAGTCCACGCATCGTGTAGAATAGCATATTAGCTTCGAGTCATACAAGCTGCATTGGGCTCATCGGGGCAGATGCCGGCGGACAGCGCGGCCGGATGTCCGCTTTAAGCTCCACCAGGGAAGTCGCCTCCGGGTCACGGCGGAAGGTTCCACCCGCGACCGCAGGCTGTGTCAAATGCCACCTCGATAAATAGGGCAGCCGGTGGCGCAACCTTGGCCATGTCGCCTTCGCGCCATATCCCGCTATTCCAGCCCTCCCCTCACCCCTCCACCGCGCTGATCTCCGCATCGACCAGGCACCAAGTTGCGTAGCGGAAGTCGCGGATCTGGACGACCCGCTCGTCCCGCCATTCGACCAGCATGAAGCCGCGCACGGCGCCATCCGGCTCCTGCGGGTTGCGGATCAGGATTGCCGGCTTGCCGTCGACGAAGCCCAGCGAGAGCGCCCAGTCGGTCGCGCGGTCGTAATTGCCGAAATAGGTCGACACTTCGGCCTTGCCGCGCAGGCGGGTGCGGTTGACGACTTCGAGCTGGATATCCTCGGCGATCAGCGCCCTGACCGCATCGAAGTCACGTGCGTTGAACAGATCGACATAGCGGCGCAGCCGCCGCTCGTCATCGGCGTCGAGCCTGGGCGCGGCGACCTGCTCCGGCTCGGCTGCAAGCAAGCGCAGCTGCGCCCGCCCGCGATGCAGCGCCGCCTTGGTCGCGGCCAGCGTCGCGCCGGTCACCTCGCAGGTCTCGTGCAGCGAAAGGCCAAGCACGTCGACCAGGATCACGGCGCCGCGCTGCGCCACCGAAAGCTGCATGAAGCTGCGCAGGCCGGCCGCCGCGGCGAGCCGCGCGTCGGCGCTGCCGGAGGGATCCTCGATCGTGGTCATGTCGGTCTCGGCCATGCGCGATCTTTCCCGATGGCGCCGGCGCAAATGGTCCTGCGCGGCATTGTGGGCGATGCGAAACAGCCATTGCTCGGGCCGTTCGACCGTCATGCTGCCGTCGACCGCCTGCAGCGCCTTCAGCAGCGTCTCCTGCACGATGTCCTCGCCGTCGATCACCGAGCCGGCCATGCGGGCGCAATAGCGATGCAGCCTCGGCCGGAGCTCGGAGAGCATCGCCTCTAGCGCCGGCCGATCGAGTTTTTGTGGGATCATGGCGTCCATTCTATCCGGCTTTGCCGCCCTCGAGCACATGATAGTTGCCGATGATTTTGGCCGGCGATCGCTTGACCGGCGTCGAACGCCGCTCCGCATGGTTTTGCGTGAACGCCTCGAAAGCCGCAAGCCCGGTCAGCGCGGATGTGTCATTTCCCTCGCCGACGACGTGGATGAACTCGCCGTCGTCCAGTTCGAGCACGAGATAGCGCACGCTCTGCGGCGCCGTCTCATCCAGCGCCTCGAATACCTTTGCCACCAGCGCGCGGTTCTCTTCCAGCCCGGTGTCTTTCACGCTGTAGCGAATGAGTTTGTAGCCCATGGTTCGTCTCCTGATTGGTTGACCTGAGCAGAAGACGTTTCGCGTTCCCGAAAAGATTCTCGGCTCGGCATGAATCTTTTCGGCCGCCCGGATCGTCTTCCACCTGTGAACCGCTACGCAGCACCATCAAGGAGCAGGAGAGACGACCATGCACATCCAGTTTGCTGAACTGCCGGTGTTCGACCAGGACCGCGCCAAGGCGTTCTACATCAGGCATCTCGCCTGCCAGGTCGCGGCCGACGAGAAGATGGGCGATAGCGGCTGGCGCTGGATCGAGCTGACATTTCCCGGCGCTGTCACCAACCTGCATTTCGTGAGGCGCGCCGACGACACGGCAGGCGCGGAGCCCGTGCTGGTGCTGGTCGACGAGAATGTCGAGGCCACGATCGCCGCTTTGAAGGCTGGCGGCGTCGAGATCATCACCGAACCGCAGGAGGCGCCCTGGCAGCCAGGCCGCACGGTGGCGGAATTTCGCGACAGCGAGGGCAACCGCATGGTGGTCGCCAGCCAATAATGGACCGGCCGGAGAGCGAGCCTCTGAATTCTGACGCGGCCATTTGGACGACTGGAGAGGGTGGTGAGTGGACGATGGCCTGTCATTCTGCAGCAACCCGACCAGGGCGCTGTCCTTCGTGATACTCGCGCCACGCCTGTCGCAGGATTTGCACTGAAGACGTGAGGAAGATGCCTGCCATCAGCGCCGCCACCGCCAGATCGGGCCATGCCGTCGATGTGCCCCACACACCCAATGCAGCTGCCATAACCACAACGTTTCCGATCGCATCATTGCGGGAGCAAAGCCAGACCGATCGCACATTCGCGTCGCCGTCCTTGTAGGGTCGGAGCAGGAGCACGGAACCAAGGTTTGCCGCTAGCGCAAGAAAGCCGATCGCACCCATTACTTCAGCGCTCGGAAGTCCAAGGACAAGTGTCTGATAGACGGTGGAGCCAAAGACCCAGACAGCCATAACGGAAAGCGAGAGGCCCTTGAACAGGGCGGCCGTCGCTCGTGTGCGGAGGCTTGCCCCGATCACGGCGAGACTCAACCCGTAGGTGATGGTATCGGCGAAAAAATCTAATGCATCCGCCTTCAACGCCTGCGAGCCCGCAAGCTGACCGGCCACCATCTCCGTCAGGAACATCGCCCCATTGATGCCGATGACTGTCCAGAGCATGCGCTTGTAGCGCGGGTCCATACCGTCAAAGATTGGCACGCCCCCAGAGCAGCAAGCCTCTTCGACCTCGTTGCGAGCGGCCGTCGTGCTCACTGGAAAGACCAACGGCGTCGGGGCGCAGGAAGCGTTCGTTTCGTGATTGCAGCAATGGTCAGCCATGCGGCGCCTCCTTTTGTGCAGGCACCGTAGTCCCTATAGTGACTAGAGGTTCAAGAGGCTTTTTCATGGATTTTTCGATTGGCGAACTCGCGCGGCGCACCGAAGTGAAGGTGCCGACCATACGCTACTATGAACAGATCGGCCTGTTGCCGCCGCCGCCTCGCACCGAAGGACAGCAAAGGCGCTATGACAAAAACGGCATGGCGCGACTCGCCTTCATCAAGCATGCGCGTGAACTTGGCTTCGATATCGAGGCAATCCGCGCGCTTCTGTCGCTGCAGGACAACCCAGATCAATCTTGCAGTGTTGCCGACAGGATCGCAAAAGCACGCCTTGCTGAAGTCGAGGAACGCATTGCCAGCCTCAACGCTCTACGAACGGAATTGCAGCGGATGGTCGAGGAATGCGCCTCTGGCCGGGTGGCTGAATGCCGCGTCATCGAGACTTTGGCCGACAGTAGTCACGGGCATGGCCGCTTAGTTGAGACCTGATTGAGTAGTGCAGTCTGCAAAGGGTCGATTCCGGCCGGTAGATGCCCCAGCCAGGGCGTCGAGGCGGCGTCAGATCGCGCGGATGATGCCACCATCGACGCGAATGTTCTGGCCGGTGATGTATCCGGCCCCTTCGGAAGCGAGGAAGGCAATCGTCGCGGCGATTTCATCGCTGGTGCCATAACGCTGCATCGGCACGCTGTCGCGGCGCTCCTCGGTGGCGGGAAGGCTGTCGATCCAGCCGGGAAGGACGTTGTTCATGCGAACGTTGTCGGCGGCGTATGTGTTGGCGAAGATCTTGGCGTAAGCGGCAAGCCCCGCCCGGAACACGGCCGAGGTCGGGAACATCGGGCTCGGTTCGACAATCCATGCCGTCGAGATGTTGATGATGGCGCCGGCTTTCTGCTTGACCATGTGCGGCGCGACGATGCGCGTCGGCCGGATGACGTTCATCAGATAGACGTCGAGGCCGGTGTGCCATTGGTCGTCGGTGATTTCGAGGATCGGCGCACGTGGCCCATGACCTCCGCTATTGACCAGGACATCGATGCGACCCCAGCGATCGAGCATGAGATCCACGAGACGTTGCAGATCGTCGTTCGACTGGTTGGAGCCGGTCACGCCAAGCCCGCCAAGCTCCGTGGCCAACGCCTCGCCCTTGCCGGATGAGGACAGGATGGCGACCTTGAAGCCATCCCCCGCCAGACGCTTTGCGGCCGCAGCGCCCATGCCGCTGCCACCGGCAACGACAACAGCTACTTTTTCTACACTCATCGTATCTTCCTTCTCGGGTGACAGGAATCCGAAAGCGATGTCTTCGAGGCTGAAGTAGTGATATAACCGGTTCTCCCGGCTGGTTCGAACCAGAAAGTCTGAAATCAACCTGTAGAAAAACTCCTGGATGCCCGAAGCCTTCCATAGCTTGCCGGCGCTCAATGCGCTTCGCGCCTTCGAAGCGTCCGCGCGCCATCTCAACTTCCGCATCGCAGCCGAAGAGCTGAGCGTGACGCAGGGTGCTGTGGCGCAGCATATCCGCGGGCTGGAGGCCGATCTGGGGGTAAA
The DNA here is from genome assembly GCF_004022765.1 of Mesorhizobium sp. M6A.T.Cr.TU.014.01.1.1. Taxonomy (NCBI): domain Bacteria; kingdom Pseudomonadati; phylum Pseudomonadota; class Alphaproteobacteria; order Hyphomicrobiales; family Phyllobacteriaceae; genus Mesorhizobium; species Mesorhizobium sp. M6A.T.Cr.TU.014.01.1.1. Next base: position 6,734 of record NZ_RZPG01000009.1, on the reverse strand, counting down.
GCTGTTCGAGCGACTGCCGCGCGGCCTCGCGCTCACGAGTGAGGGTCGCGCCTATGTGCCGAACATTCGCCGTGCCTTCGACCTGATCTCGGAGGCAACCCTGCTGCTGCGCCCCGAGCCGGCCCGGCTGACGATCAGTGTGACCCCGAGCTTTGCCACCAAGTGGCTGATCCCGAAACTGCCGGAGTTCGTGGCGCACAACCCGCTTGTCGACCTGCGAATCCTGGCCAGCGAAAGCCTGTCGAGCTTCCAGGCCGACGGCGTCGACATCGCGGTCAGGCAAGGTCGCCCGCCCTTCGGCGCCGGCCTTCTCGTCGATCTCTTGTTTCCGCAACAGATCATCGCCGTGTGCTGCCCCTCCTTGCTGCCTGCTGGCGCGAGCGAAATCGCGCCAGCAGAAATCAAGAATCATGTGCTGCTCCACGATGCGCACAATCTGTGGCCGGAATTCATGGAAAAGGCCGTCGGTCTCAAGATGACGACGGAGCTAAGACGCATTCGCTTCAATCAGACCGTCCTTGCGATAGAGGCGGCTGTCGCGGGCCAGGGCATCGCGCTTGCCAGCCGCTTTCTTGTCGCGGCTGATCTAGCCGCCGGCCGGCTGGTCCAGCCTCTCGGCGTGGAGATGCGCGGCACGCAGGATTTCTACGTCGTGGTTCCACGCAAGCAGCGGCACCCCGAGCCGACGCAAGCCGTTCGGCAATGGCTGCTGAACGAGGGGGACGAGGCACGGCTGTTGCTGTGTGAACATCAGGCCCCGATGTTCGAGAGACGCGCCTGACGCGGCTCGCCCATGCCGAACCTCAGGTCAAAACGTCAAGGCGCCGACAATCCTGCGTCGAAGCGGCTGCGCGCCCGACATCGTGGCGCGGAGACATCACATGATCCGGAAAAGTTACATCAAACAAGGAGATAGAGACCTATCTTGATCCTATTGTGCGGATCAAGCGCCTGACACCTGAGCACGATCAGGAACCGGACATGATCTGCCAGAAGGCAACGCCCGCAAGCGCTAGCCCAGCAGCGCCTTCGATGGTTCGGGAAATGGTTTCGAGTGGCTTGCCGGCGAAGAAATCCATCAGGCGTTCCCGAAACAGGATCGCCAGCACCGCGACGCAGGATAGCGTCAGCGCCACACCGACCATCATGGTAATCGCGAAGAGAATGCCGGCGCCTGGAATGCCCCTGGACATCGCGAAGGTCATCACGAAAAGCGTCAGCGGGCACGGGATCAGACCTGCCATAACGCCGACCGCCTCGCCCTCGTGCTTGTGGTGACGGCCGCGGCTCAAAGCGCGCCAGAGCATCCAGACACCGATCAGGCCGAGCAGCCCACGACTGATATCCTCCAAAAGCGGAGCGCGGCCGACGCTGCCCAAGGCGATGGAAACCAGCGGCAGCGAGAGGACCGCAATCAGAACGGCAATCATCACATGCGTGAAAGACAGCGTGATCGATACGAGAAGGCCGCGCGGAACCTTTGCATCCGAACCCGCAAGATATGTCGCCAGCACGGCCTTGCTATGACCCGGCGTCAGCGCATGGGCGGCGCCGAAGACAACGCCCATCGGCAGGAAGCCCATGAACGCCAGCCAGTCGCCTCCCACTGAGAGCAGTTTGATCTGCTCGCCGAGCGTCAGGTAAATCGTGCGCTGGAACTCGACAAGGATTTGGAACATCAGCCGAGGGTAACAGAAACGAGCCGGTCGGAGCGACCGTTAGTGCCTGTGTTCGCTGTGACCATGCTCATGGGGATGATCCGCATCCGCTCTCGCCAATCTTATGTTGGCCGCCGCAAGCGCCGGCATGTGCTCGAACAGCTCGTCTTCCAGCGCCGTCGTGATCTTTCTCGCTTCGGAGACCGGCAGGCTTTCGTCGACGGCGATGGCAATGTCGGCGTGCAGCTTATGACCGATCCATCGCGCCCTGGCGTCGACGATGCGCACTCCCGGCACGTGCGCGGCAGCATGGTGGATTTCGCTGATGACATCAGGCTCTATGCCGTCGAGCATGCGGGTCAGCACCGAGCGGGCCGACTGCCAGACGATACCGAAGATCGCAAGTGTGATCAGCAGGCCGACGATCGGGTCGGCCAGCGGAAAACCGAGCCAGACGCCGAGCGCCCCGAACACCACGGCAAGGCTGGTCAGGCCGTCGGTGCGGGCATGATAGCCGTCGGCGATCAGCGCGGCGCTGTTGATTTCCCGGCCGACGCGGATGCGGAACACCGCAACGGCCTCATTGCCGAGAAAGCCGACAATGCCTGCCGCCGTCAGCCACCCAAGATGCGTCACCACGCGTGGATTTATCAAACGATCGATGGCCTGATAACCAGCGACGATGGCGCTGAACAGGATGATCCCGACGATGATGATCCCGGCCAGGTCCTCGACCCGGCCAAGGCCGTAGGGGAAGGTCGGCGACGGCTTGCGCCGGGCCAGTATGAACGCGATCCACAGCGGAATGGCGGTGGTGGCGTCGCCGATGTTGTGGATCGTGTCGGCCAGCAGCGCTACGCTGCCCGACAGCACCACCACGACCATCTGCATCGCCGCCGTGATTGCCAGGATGACGAACGACCATTTTATCGCCCAGATGCCCCGGTCCGTCGTCGTGATGGTCGCATCGATGACCCCGTGGGTGTGACCGTGCGAGCCGTGGCCGCCATGACCATGCGCCGCGTGATCGCGCGCCCCGAACCCGAACCAGTCGAGAATGCGCGCGCCGAGACTGCTCACGGGTATTTGACTGCTCACAGGTATTTCGCCAGTTGCTTGAGTTCCGCCAGCGAGTTGCCGCCCGCTTCCGCGGTGCCCGTTTCCGCAGTATCGCTCAGGCAATGCTCGATATGATCGTGGATCAGTTCGCGCTTTGCGCTGCTGATGGCGCTTTCCACGGCATGAAGCTGCTGCGCCAGATCAACGCAAGGACGATGCGCCTCGAACATGGCCAGCACCGCCGAAAGGTGGCCTTGCGCGCGCTTCAGACGCTTCACGATATCGGGATGCGAACGGTGGATGCCTTCGGACATGCCTGCGTTCCTATCCTCCCCAGGGGGATACGGTCAATCTTTTTTGAGCCCACCTTGCCGGTGAGGCTTCCCACTGATCGAAGAAAACCACCGGCCCGTCCAGCGACCTGCCACCCTCTTGCGGTTAGCCTGTCGGACCGGCCGGCCCGTATTATTTCGTGACCATGTCGCGCTGGAACCTTCCCTCGCACCACGCGTTCGGGGCGCTGTATTCGCCGTGCCTCATATTTAGGCAAACTTGGCGACGGGCGAATATCGGTGGGGAGGCAAGAGCATGGGTTGGGGAGGAGCATGTTGTCATGTCGAACCGAGAAATTGGAACGTCCCACACATTGGGGCTGCGCGTCGCTGATCTCAAAGCCAGGATGCGGAGCGCCCGGATCACCGAGCACGAGATGAAAACCTTTCAGAAGGTCGCCGCCGTCATGGGAGGAAGTGAAGGCTCCCTACGCCTCGATGCCGACGACCTGATTGCCGCGTCTTTCGTTGTCGAGATGCTGGACGACCCCAGGGCGAATTGACGATCGTGGCACCCCTGGCGATCAGCCAGGCACGTCGGAGGCCAGGAAAGCGGCGCGTCCGAGACTGGCGGCCGCTTTCGTGACGCGTTGCAAATGCGCCTGGCGCTCGGCCACGGAGAGAGTGTCCATGCGATAGAGCGCCAGGAATTTGGTCGAGCACAGCGGATGGCAGACGGAGCGGAAGCCGCGCAGCAAGGTGCGCCGGCCTGGCTGTCCCATGATCCACGACATCAGCGGCGTCGCGCCGCATGTGGTCAAGACGGAACACCATCAGTCGCGTCAAGGCCTGCTCGCTAAGGCTGATGCTCTACGACGCCCCCTCTGTCCTGCCGGACAGAGGGGGCGCGGTCCCGCAATGCCGGCATTGAAATCCTGTTTCTTCTCAAGGGGATGAAAGTCACAGGTGAATCTATTGAAGAGGTGCCGTCGCAATGACGGCAGGCACTCATCGCCCCCAGCCGGGAAAGCGGTCTGGGCGCAGCCATTGCTGCGTCGGGTTGCCATCGCCGGAAAGCACCGCGTCCACCAGCCAGCGCGCCGTCGCCGGCGCGGCATGCATGCCGATCGAACCCATGCCGCCATGCACGAACAGGCCTTCGATGGCAGTCTTGCCGGCAACCGGCAGACCGTCGGAGAGCATCGGCCGGTTGCCGGGATAGACGTTGCTCACCCGCGGCGAGCCAAGACCGGGCAGCATGCGCAGCGTGCGGCTGGCGATCCGGCTCGCCATATCGGTGTTGCGAACCAAGTCGCGAAAAGCCGGCTGGACCGATGCGCCGAGCCGCGCATCGCCGCCACGCATCGGATTGAGGCAGATGGCCTCGACGGCCGGCTGGTCGTCCCGCTGAAGGCATGCGTCGCCCCCATCGGCTCCAGCGTCCAGGCGCGGCCGACGTGATAGCCGCCCGCCACCTTGAAGCCGATGCGCGGATGGTCCCGCGCGAGCTCCGCGCCGGTGACCTTCTCCATGGCGACACCGGCGGCCCGGTAGCGATCGGCGACAGTGCCGGCCGCCTCGAAGCTGGCCTCGTCTTCCGAGATGAGCAGGTGACCTATCGCCGAGAACTCGAAGGGCACCGCTCCTTGCGAAAGCTCCTCATAGATCGCCGCGCAGGCGTCGAGCATCTCGACCACTTGCGTCTGCGGGCCGCTGAGCAAGGTGCCGGTATTGCGTCCCGACGATTCGGTGGCAATCACCGCCTGTTCGAGAACGACCGTTTTGACGCCTCTGGACGCCAGCTCCCAGGCCAGCGTGCAACCGGCGATGCCACCGCCGATGACGACGGCGTCGACCGGTCTGTTGTAGGAGCCCGGTTGCTTGGCTGAGCGGCCCGATGCGAGCGACATGGAGTTTCCCCCGGCGGATATATGGATATCTGGATACTCGTATACGAGTATCCAGATATCCAGACAAGCTGCTTTCTGTTAGGCAGGGTCCAAGTGACAAGGAGAATCGAGTGAGCGGACTTGGCGAGGGCTTGATGCAGAAACCGCTGACGGTGGCCGAGCAGGTGGCGAATGTGCTGCGCGAATCGATCGCCGACGGCAGTCTGACGGCCGGCACGCCACTGCGTCAGGACGATCTTGCCGAGCGCTTCGGCTTCAGCCGCATGCCGGTTCGCGATGCGCTTCGCCAGCTCGAAGCCGAAGGCATCGTTTCGATCCATCCGACCAAGGGGGCGCATGTCGCCAGGATGGACGCTGCCGAGATCCGGGAGATCTTTGCGGTCCGCGCACTGCTCGAAAGCGAAGCGCTGCGGCTCTCGGTGCCGAACCTCGGCAAGGAGAAGCTCGACGAGGCCGGCTATGTGCTCAACCAGATCGACGCCGAGCCGAATGTCGGCCGCTGGGGAACGCTGAACCGTGCCTTTCACCTCGCCCTTTACAGCGCCTGCGGCAACGCCCGTCTTCTTGGCCTCATCGAAGCCCACCACAATGCGGCCGATCGCTACGTTCGCGTTCTCCTGTCCAACCTCAACTATCGCAGCCGCTCGCAGGCGGAGCACCGCGACCTGTTGACCACCTGCCGCCACCGCGATGCCGAGGCGGCCGTCCGCGTCTTGCGAAAGCACCTCAGCGAAGGCATGGAAACGCTTGCCAAGGCTGGAGATGGGCTAGCGGGAAAGTCCTGACCTTGCCGGAACGACGTAAGCCGCCACAACCGAGTACCGGCCGGCCACGCCCCTCGCCTGGCGCCAGTCGTCCCCGAGCAAATCCCCCCGGCGTCAGCCTTTGCCGCGCGCTGTCGAAACTCGGTCTGTGCTCGCGCAAGCAGGCCGAGATCCTGGTCGCCGAAGGCCGCGTCCGGGTCGCCGGCAAGATCGTGCGCAACGGCTCGATGCGCGTCGATCCCGGCCGCGACCGCATCGAGGTCGACGGCAGCCGCGTCGTCGCCGAGCGCAAGGTCTATCTGATGATCAACAAGCCGCGCGGCCTGGTCACCACCCGCGACGACCCGCAGGACCGCGGCACCGTCTATGACTGCCTGGCAGAACTCGACCTGCCCTTCGTGTCGCCGGTCGGCCGCCTCGACAAGGCCAGCGAAGGCCTGCTTTTGATGACCAACGACACGCGTTTCGCGCAGCGCCTGCTCGACCCCGCCTCGCACGTCGCCAAGATCTATCACGTGCAGATCGGCGCCCTGCCCGACGAGGCCATGCTGGCGCGGTTGCGTGCCGGCGCGACGGTCGATGGCGAGCTTTTGACGGCGCGGTCGATCGATGTTCTGCGCAGCGGCACCAGCACCGCCTGGCTGGAAATCACCCTTGACGAGGGCCGCAACCGCCATATCCGCCGGCTGCTCGGGGCGCATGACGTGGAGGTGCTCCACCTCGTGCGGGTGGCGATCGGCCCCTTGCAGCTCGGCGAGCTTGCCAAGGGCAAGGCCCGCCACCTTACCGCCGAAGAGCTGGCGCTGTTTCAGGGCTGAGCGAAGACGCCTCGCTCTTCCTTCTCCCCTTGTGAGGGCTTTGCACGGGGAGCGAAGTGGATTTCGGTGGTCAGTGGGGGCCTTTTTGAAGGCCGGCAGAGCGGTTTTCCGCGGCCCTTGCGAGGCCTTTGTCGGTTTAGGCAGCCATCCTGCCGGATTGTGGACGCACTCCTCCCTCATGTCCGCCTCTCATCGGGTGGATAGAGGACGCCAATCATGGTGCGCAGATTGTAAGCGCAGGCGGCCAGTATGC
>NZ_RZPG01000087.1:0-611 GCF_004022765.1 Mesorhizobium sp. M6A.T.Cr.TU.014.01.1.1 | reverse complement strand
AAAAAGGTGGGAGCCGATGCTGCCCGGCCCGCCGGCCGTCCCCCGCCTGCTGCAGGCGCTCGGCCGGTTCCCGCGCAAGGGTTGCTACCTCTATGGCGGCAAGTGGATGGCCGAGCCGGTCTTCCCAGAAGGCATGAAGGCGAACGGGCTGCTCGGCCTGTCCTCCAACCAGCAATTCATGGGCTTGCCCGCCGACGCGACCGCAAAGCCCGGCGACTACGCGTTTCTAAGGCCGACGCAGAGCGAAGCCGTGCTGCAGCAGTTCGGGTCGATCGCGGTGTTTTCCGGCGGCCGGATCGCCGATCGCTGGCCGGCGTTGCCGATGGCCTGACCGACTACGCCTTCACCGGTATCCAGATCTCCAGCCCGCCCTTGCCGCTGCGCGGGTCGAATTCGGGGCCGTAGCGTTCGAATTCCGGCGCGTCCGCGATCTCATGCCCGGAGGCCGGCAGCCATTTGTTCCAGATCGTGTTGACCGTCCGGCGGATGGTCGAGATGTGTTCGCGGTGGGCAAAGACCGCATATTTCTGCGCCGGCACCCGCACCCGGTAGAAGTCCCTGGGCAGGTCGGAGAAGTCAGACACTTCGACGCCGCCGATGTAGTCGAAATT
>NZ_RZPG01000086.1:0-619 GCF_004022765.1 Mesorhizobium sp. M6A.T.Cr.TU.014.01.1.1 | reverse complement strand
GTCTTCGAGCAGTCCGACCGCCCGGCCATTGGCCTGCCGCCAGGATCCGCCCTGATGGACCACCATCGCTTCTCCCACCTGACGCCCGACCGTCATGATCGGATCAAGATGCGTCGACGGGTTCTGGAAGATCATCGCCGCTTGCCCGCCACGCAGCTGGCCCAGATCGGCATCCTTCATGGCGAGGACATCGCTGCCCTCGAACATGATCCGACCCGACTTCACCAGTGCGTTGCCGGCAATCAGCTTGAGGATGGCTCTGCAGGCCACCGTCTTGCCCGATCCGGATTCACCGACGATCCCAAGGACCTCTCCCGCTTTCAGTGAAAAGCTGACGCCGCGCAGGGCGTGGACGTCGCCAAAATTGGTGGCGAAGTCGATGGTGAGGTTCTCGACGCTGACGAGGTCGCTCATCTCAGGATTCCGTGTTCAGGAGGCGGGCGAGACCATCAGCGGTCAACGAGAGGCCCAGCGCCAGAAGGCAGATGGCGATGCCTGGGAAGATCGCAATCCACCATGCGGTCGTCAGGTAGGTCTGCCCGTCCGCGATCATGGCGCCCCATTCGGGCGTTGGCGGTTGTACGCCGAGGCCGAGAAAACCCAATGATGATCCGAGCAC
>NZ_RZPG01000085.1:0-635 GCF_004022765.1 Mesorhizobium sp. M6A.T.Cr.TU.014.01.1.1 | reverse complement strand
GGCGCGGTCTCGTCGAGCAGCGCGTTGGCGGTGGCGACCGCTGTCCTGGGATCGGTGCCGTCGGCAAACACGGCGCTCGACAGCGCCACGAATTCAGCGCCGGTGGCGCCCACCGCTTCGACCGAGGCGATGTCGGATCCGGCCATGACGATGCAAGGGATCTGGATCATGTCCGCCCACCATGCGCCGAGCGACAGGTTGCGCGGGTGCGGTTCGGGCTTGTTGTCGTAACCGAAGCGGCCGAAGAAGATGTAGTCTGGCCGCGTCTCGCCAAGCTCGAGCGCGTCGTCACGTGTCTTGGCGCCGCCGGTGCCGACCATCATCTTTGCCTGGAAATGCTCGATCGTCTCGGCAAGTTCGGCCTTGGAGACCTCGACATGGATGCCGTCGGCCTGGACGCGGCCGGCTATGCGGGTGTCGCAGGCGATGATGACAGCAACGCCGGCGGCTTGCGCTGCCGGCACGATCTGTTCGGCGAAAGCCTGAAAGGAGGCTTCATCCATGCCGTTCTCGGGCAGGATCAGCGAAGCGACATCGCCGCCATCGAATGCCGCGACAATACGGGCCGCCGGCACGCCGGACGGCGCGATCAGCACGATGCGACAGCGATTGGGGGGCGTTGCTTCATTCATGGT
>NZ_RZPG01000084.1:0-592 GCF_004022765.1 Mesorhizobium sp. M6A.T.Cr.TU.014.01.1.1 | reverse complement strand
TGTCACGATCGCCCGCAACTCTTTCTCGGTAAGGATGGTCATCCGGCTCATGCGGCGCGCTCCTTGAGCGATGGCGCTACGCCGCAAACGATTGTGCGGTGCGCGTCCATATCGATGTTGCGACCGGACAGCAGAACAACCATCGGCCCGTCCGACCTGACCTTGCCGGCCAGCAGTGCGGCGATGCCGACAGCACCCGCGCCCTCGACGATTTCGCGCTCCTGCGCATAGGCGTGACGGATTCCGGCGGCGATCTCGTCTTCGCTGAGCAGGATGACATCATCGAGCAGGTCGCGGCACATGGCGAAGGTCAGCCGATTGTCGAGGCCGATGCCGCCACCGAGCGAATCCGCCAGCGTCGGCAATTCTTCCACCAGCACCGGCTGGCCCGCATCGAGGCTGGCCTTCATCGCCGCGCCACGCGCCATCGAGACACCGATGACTTTTGTCCGGGGGCTGACGCCTTTGATGGCCGTAGCAACCCCTGAGGCGAGCCCACCGCCGGAGAGTTGGACCAGAACGAGGGCGGCATCCGGGACCTGCCCGATTATCTCAAGCCCGACCGTGCCTTGCCCGGCGATAATGTCGGGAT
>NZ_RZPG01000083.1:0-666 GCF_004022765.1 Mesorhizobium sp. M6A.T.Cr.TU.014.01.1.1 | reverse complement strand
GCACGCCCCATGCGAACGGCGCGTCGCTGCCCCCGGAAACCATTACGTCGGCCCGGCCCAGCTTGATCTGATCCACCGCCGAGGCGATCGCATGGTTGGCCGAGGCACATGCGGAGGTCACCCCGAAGACCGGCCCGCGCAAGCCGAGGCGCAAGCTAAGATGGACGGAAGCGGCGCTGGGCATCACCTTTACTCCAGTGAAGAGTTCAGCACGGATTGCGCTACCCAAAAGCAGTGAGCGGTAAGTTTGTTCTGTTGCGTATGAACCGGTAAATCCGACGCCCACTGTAGCGCCGAAGCGATGGGCATTCCCTTCGTCGCAGGAAAGTCCGGCCTGCCGCATGGCTTCGCGCGCTGCAAGCACGGCGAGCAAGCTGAAGCGGTCCATGGAGATGAGATGCCCCCGGTTGATGTCGTGCTCGGGCAGCGCCTTGATCTCAGCGCCGGTCATGCCCTCCAGGTCATGAAGCTCGGAATTGGCGATCGGGCCGATGGCGGAGCGGCCTTCGCGCATCTCTTTCCAGATAGAGGCGGCGTCGGTGCCCAGTCCGCACAGGCCGCCCACTCCGGTGATAACGACGCGCCTGTCCATTCAAGCCTCCTTCGCAAGCAAGCCGCGGACGGCTTCCACGACGTCGCCGACATTCTTGAGATTGGACCAGGCAT
>NZ_RZPG01000082.1:0-613 GCF_004022765.1 Mesorhizobium sp. M6A.T.Cr.TU.014.01.1.1 | reverse complement strand
GCCGCGCAAGCGGAAGACGCCCAGCCCTTCATCACCAACAAGGATGTCGACCTGACGATGATCCTGCCGCCGCCGCCGGCAAACGATTCGGCACAAACCAAGGCCGAACTCGGCGAGGTGCTGACTTTGCAGGTCACGCGCACCCCGGAGATGGTCGCCAGCGCGGTGGCCGATGCCGAGGAGAATGTCTGGCGCTTTGCCGACGTGATGGGGCCGAAATTCAACAAGGAAACGCTGCCGAAATTCAGCGCCTTCTTCGATCGCGTGGTGGCTACCGAAGGCGCTGTCGTCGATCCCGCCAAGGATGTCTGGAAGCGCCCGCGCCCGCATCAGCTCAGCGATCTCGTCAAGCCTGCGGTCAAGCTGTCGAGCTCCGGTTCCTGGCCTTCCGGACACGCCACCGTCGGCACGATGATGGGCATCATTCTGTCCGACATGGTTCCGGAAAAGCGCGCCGAGATCATGGCACGCGCGAGCAAATACGCTCACAACCGCGTGGTTGGCGGCATCCATTTTGCGTCCGATGTCGAGATGGGCAGGATTTCCGGCAGCGTCATTGCCGCAGTCCTGCTCAACCGGGACGACTTCAAGGCTGAATATGAAGTGGCCAGGG
>NZ_RZPG01000081.1:0-613 GCF_004022765.1 Mesorhizobium sp. M6A.T.Cr.TU.014.01.1.1 | reverse complement strand
TTTGTCGGCGTCGGCGGCCAGGCAATCACCGGGATCGAACTTGACGAAAGGCGTGTTCCGAATGGCGATAATACGCACGCCCGTTCTGTTCAAGTCGCTCCAGATGCTGCGCAAACCGTCGATCATTGCCGGCTCCGGTGTGTCGGAATAGCGAGACTGGCTGGTGAACATCAGGTCTGGCCGCAATTTCCTGATCTCGGCGCGAACGTTGTCGGGCCATGTTGCGCAGGCCTCATACGGCTTACCTTCATCCGTCACCGCGGCAAGGGTGAAAGGGCATGCAGCCTTGGTGAAGGTGACCAATTTCCACTTGCGGTCCCTGGCAATCTTGTCGATGGCCGGGATCCATTGTGCTGCGTGTGAATCGCCTGCGACGACAATGGTTCTGGTTCCCTGGGGATCGCCGAGCTGGCAGCCCACAGCTTGCGTGCTGTCCTGCTCCTGATGGCATTTCAGTCGATAGACGATCGGTACGTCACGCCTGAGTTTGCCGAGGGATGGCAGCAGTTGCACGTCGCGCGGAACCGAAGCGTTGGCAAGAAGCGCTGCCGGCCCTGGATAATTCGGTGTTCCGATCAGGCTGATATCGACGTCTTGCCTGTGGAGCGCATAG
>NZ_RZPG01000080.1:0-680 GCF_004022765.1 Mesorhizobium sp. M6A.T.Cr.TU.014.01.1.1 | reverse complement strand
GCACGACATCATGGCGGCGACGGCAACTGGGGCGATCTGCTGATCCCGGTGATCGTCACACAGCAGCGCCACGGCTGACCGGAATCCATGCAACCGGCCCTTCACCTGCGCAGCCCCTGCGCAGGTGAATTTTCTTTTTATGAAACGCACTTGTGGACAGTTGAGTACAGTAGCGTTGCTTGAAATTCACTGCTCCGGCGATGATTTCAGGCACTTTTATTTCAACTTGACATAGGCTCCGATCTCACGCCAATTGCGCTCCGGATTCAACTCTGCATTGAAATAGGGGCGAGCTTCTTGGCCGACTTGTGTGCCCGGTGAATCGCGAAGGCGAGACTCCAAGACATCCGAATCCGGTGACCCGCGACTCAACCACCGAGGCGATCCGCGATCCGTCGCAGGTGCTTGTCGTCGGCAAATCGCCAATCAATCGCGTGGTGATTTCAAAGATCGTCGAGCGATCCGGGCTCAAGCCGATTTCCGAATCTCCCGACACGGCGGCAAGGATCTTGCGGTCGCTCATTCCCGGCGCGGTTGTCCTTGACGGCGGCGCCGACAACAAGGACTGCGACAATCTGATGTCCAGCATCGACGCGTTGCGCCGCGCCTCGGGCAAATCGCTGCCACCAGTAATCCTGCTGTCAACCAAGAATGGCACCAGGGAAAGTCTGGGCCTGTCT